>CALZEK010000103.1 GCA_945639745.1 uncultured Bacillaceae bacterium | reverse complement strand
ATAAGACACTAATTTAGTTGGTTATTAAAATCAACACTACGACACTTAGGCTTCCTTTGGTCGTAGTTATGAGTAGTATAATGTTATGCTACAAAGGAGCTTATATAAAAATGAATAGTACCGCTAGTGAAAATGTAAAAACGAATAAATTAAGAGCGATAGAATTAACTAAAATGGCATTAATCACATCACTTTATGTGACAGTAACGATAGTTCTTGCTGTTTTTAGTTTTGGTTTAATTCAGTTTCGGGTTTCTGAAATGTTTAATTATTTGGCCTTGTATCATAAACGATATGTTTTAGCAGTCACTTTAGGTGTCATTATTGCAAATTTTATGTCACCAACATGGATACTTGATGTGCCAATTGGTGGGATATCAACTTTTTTAGTATTAATACTTTGTCGATATTTAACAAAACATGTTAAAAATGATTTATATAAAATAATGATTACTGCAATTGTTTTTTCAGTTTCAATGTTTACTGTGGCTGGACAATTAACTTTTCTGCTCGGTATGCCCTTTTTTTCAACCTGGTTGATTGTAGGATTAGGTGAACTCGTCTCGATGGTTATTGGTGGCATGTTTGTCTATTTACTAAATAAAAAAATTGATTTAACGAGATAGATTGAATTGAGCACATTAAAGCTATTAGATTAATAAAAAACACATCTTAATTTAAGATGTGTTTTTTTAATTATATTGTAAATAAGCATAGATTTTGACATGTATCTTAAAGCAATGTATATTAAGCTATAAAACATACATATACCCCTACACGTATATGTAAGAGAAGGAGCAAAATTAATGGTTAAAAATTTAAAAGGAAATTACAACCCGCTTTATTTCTTAGCTTCATTAGGCAATGGTGGATTAGCTGTTTCATTTTTTATGTATTTTATGTTTATGGTACCGCATCCTGACACAGCGATGCCGACATTTCATGACATTACATCTTATCTAACAGGTGGTTCAGTCTTCCTAGCAACTTTAGTCATAATAGCTTATGCAGGTGTTATTTATTTTACTTATCGTCACTTTTATATGTTAGTTTGGAACGTACGTGAGTTTAATTTATTTAAACAAACAGAAGCATACTCACAATTAAAATCATCAAATAACGCATCTGCGTTTATGGCAATACCTTTAACAATTTCAATGTCAATTAATGCTTTATTTGTTTTAGGAGCAATTTTTATTCCGAATTTATTTAATTATATTGAGTATTTATTACCATTTTCTTTAATTGGTTTTTTAATTGTTGGTTATTTCGCGATAAAAATATATTTATCTTACTTTACAAAATTTTTACAAGGTAAGTTTAAAGTAGAAGAAAATAATCATCTCGGTCAAATGCTGGCAGTCTTTACATTTTCAATGATAGCTGTAGGACTTGCTGCACCAGCTGGTATTAGTAGAGTCATGGCGACAAGCTCGATTGCTACATTCTTTTCATTATTCTTTGCAACAATTGCTGTGTCGTTAGGAATTATTTTACTTGTCCTTGGTGTACGTGGAATGTTGGAAAAAGGAGTGGCCATGGAAGCTGCACCAAGTTTATGGTTAAGTGTTCCAATTACAACACTCTTAGGAATCACGTTTGTTAGACTGTACACAGGTGTTAGTCATAATTTATTTAATACCATACCGTCACCTGGGATTTTATTTTTAGTATTATCTATTTTAATATCTATTCAAATTATATTTTTAGGTATAGGGTTTTTTGTTTTAAAACAAATTGGTTACTTCAAGCAATATACACATTTAACTGGATCTAAAAAAAGTGCTGGGAGTTTTACGCTAATTTGTCCAGGTGTAGCCTTCTTTGTTCTAGGAATGTTTTTTGTAGGAGATGGATTAATTAAAACAGGCATAGTTGATCAGTTTAGTGTTTGGCACTTTTTAGTCTTAATTCCATTTGTATTTAGTCAATTTAAAACAATACAAGTATTAACGCGTATTAATAAGAAAAACTTTAATAAAGAAACAGTTAAAGAATTAGATACAAAAGTTAAAGTTGCTTAAATTTTATCCCAACCAGTTAAACTAGTTGGGATTTTTTTAATTTCATTTAAATAAAAAAGTGAGTCGCTTAAATAAGAGTGTATTTGGAATAAGGGGGAATAAAGAGTCTCTAAAAGTAATTAAAAATTGATTATCCCATTGTGCTGCCCAACCAATTTGACGTGATAGATTAATCACTTTTCTAGTCTTATCTACACGCTTCTTATTATATTGTTTAAAAGCTTCTTTTATACTAGCTGTCTCTTGTAAAGCAATCATTAATTCATAAGCATCTTCAATTGATTGTCCAGCACCTTGTCCCATATTTGGTGTTGTTGCATGGGCAGCATCGCCCAGTAAACAAATACGATTAAAAATAAAATTATTTAAAGGTTTAATATCATAAATATCATGATGTAGAAAATATTCATCAGGTGTATCATTAATCAATCTATTAACTAACTTAGGATAATGAGAAAACTGTTTTGCTACAGCCGCTTGGTCTAATGACTTAAAATACTCATCGTTTTTAGAGATGTTAATACAAGCAAACCAATATGCATAGCCGTTATAAAGTGGTGCCCAACCAAATCGTCCATCTTTAGACCAAGCTTCAGAAGATATATGTGATTCAACATCGTTTTGTATTTTGGCAATTCCGCGCCAACAAGTATAACCTGCATATCTCGGTGTACTATTAGGTAGTAGAGTTTGTCTGAAGATAGAATGAATCCCGTCTGCTGCAATAACATAGTCTGCCTTTACAGATGTTTGATCATTAAAATGGATAGTAACATCTGTTTTTGTTTGATTAAAATGAGTCATTTTTTTATTGAAATGGATATATTCTGGATTAATAGCATCAAATAATGCTTGATGTAAATCAGATCGTTCGATAGCTATATTTTCTTCACCAAATTTATTCTTTAGTAATCTAAAATCAATTGTGTTCATCACCTTACCATTAGCATTTAAAAATTGTTGGTCATGCAGTGGCATACCTGATTTTAAAATATCGTGAGCAACACCTAATTCATTAAGTGCAAGCATGGCATTACTTCCGATTCCTATACCAGTTCCTAAGGGTTTAAAATAGGGTGCTTGTTCATATATATGTGCTTTAATTCCAATTTTATGTAATCCAATCGCAGTTGTTAAACCACCAATTCCTCCACCAACAATAGCTACTTCCATGATTATCACCTCTTTAATAATTATACATAAAAGTCAATCTTAAAAGTATTATTCTGTTTTTGATTCGTAAAAAAATAATTAACTGATAAAATAAAGATAACTCTATGGTAACTATTAATAAAAATAAGGAGCTGTGCTAACATGACGAGAGGAAAAATAGCAGAATTAATTAAATTAAACACTATATTTCAAGCACCAATGGCAGGTGTGACGACCCCTGAATTAGTTAGTGAAGTTTCTAATCAAGGGGGTATTGGAAATATTGGAGCGGGTTATTTAAATGCGAAACAAACACAAAATTTTATTGAAAAAGTTAAAATGAACACAAATTATTTTTACGGTATTAATCTATTTGTACCAGAAAAAAGTGATCTAAATGAAGTTGAATTCGATCAAGCTAAACAAAAATTCAAACAAGCAGCACCAGCATATGCACAAGAGATACCTGAAAAAATTGAAATCTCACATGTATTTGCTGAACAAATTGAGGTCGTTATGAAAGAAGCTGTTCCAATTGTATCTTTTACATTTGGTATACCAGATGTAACAGTTATTGAACAATTAAAGCAAGCAGGTAGCTATATTATTGGGACTGCAACAACAGTAAAAGAAGCAATTGAAATAGAAAATGCAGGTTGTGATGCAGTTGTTGTTCAAGGATTTGAAGCGGGTGGACACCGGGGAAGCTTTTTAGGGGATAACGATTTGATTGGTTTATTTTCATTGCTTCCTCAAGTAGCTGATTCAGTTAAAATCCCAATTATTGCAGCAGGAGGAATTATGGATAAACGTGGCGTTAAAGCAGCTTATAATTTAGGTGCAAGCAGTGTTCAATTAGGTACAGCCTTTTTAATGACTTATGAGAGTTCGGCAGATAAGCTACATAAAAAAACACTTCTCAGTAGTGTTGAGACAGATGCGGTATTAACTAAAGCATTCTCAGGAAAATTAGCAAGAGGTATTAATAATGAATTTATAGAAAAATATAAGCATGAAAGAGAAAAGATATTACCTTACCCATTTCAAAATAGCTTAACAAAAAACATGCGTAGTTTAGCTAAACAACAAAATGATAAATCGTTTATGTCTTTATGGACAGGTCAGTCTATTCGTTTAAGTAAAGAACAATCTGTAAGAGATTTAATGAATGAATTGAAAAAGTAGGAGATATAATGAACAAAACAACAAAAGCAACCGAAAAAGATTTATATGGCCCCGTACAAACTTATTTTGAAAAATTAGGTTTCAAAGTTCAAGCTGAAGTCAATGACTGTGATGTTGTCGCTTATCAAGAAAAAACTGATACAATCATTATTACTGAATTAAAGTTAAATTTAAATATTACTTTACTTATGCAAGCTGCTAAACGTCAAAAAATAACAAATCATGTTTATTTAGCGATACCAAAACCAAAAATAAGTTTAAGACGGAAGCGATGGCGTGATTTAGTCCATTTGGTTAGACGTTTAGAGTTAGGCCTTATACTCGTATCATTCGAAGGTCGTAAACCGAGCCTAGATGTTGTTTGTGAACCAAAGCCATTTGAAAGGAAAAAAAGTATGAAACAAAATAATCGTCAACGTAAAAAAATAATTGAGGAAATTAAAAATAGACGCAGTAATCAAAACGTTGGTGGAAGTAGTCATATTCTAATGATGACTGCTTATAAAGAAATGGCAATTCAAATAGCATATTATTTAGATCATTTAGGACCCATGTCAGCAAAAGAATTAGAAAAAATTGGAACAAGAAATAAAACCTATAGCATTTTATATAATAATTATTATCAATGGTTTGAGCGAGTGGATAGAGGTGTTTATGGACTAACAGAAAAAGGAAAAAATGAATATAAAACCTATCCAGAAGTTATTGAACTTTATCGAAAGACCCCTTTAAAATAAATAGCTATTATTTAAATTCATCATATATTTTGATAGAGTAGTTTATTAAGCAGCTATCTATTATTAATAACTTAAGTATAATAGAAGGAAAATTAGTAGAATAAATCATTTAAATGGAGGTTACATAAATGAAAGCGATTTTAGTAAAAGAACCTGGTGGAATAGAGCAATTAACATTAACTGAAATTAAACAACCTAAACCGCAAGCGGGAGAAGTTTTGGTTAAAGTAAAAGCTTCGGCTGTCAATCGAGCTGATATTGTCAAACGCGTTGGAAAATATCCAAATCAAGCAAAAGAAAATATTAGTCTAGGTCTTGAAGTTTCAGGTATTGTCGAAGAAGTAGGATCAAATATAAGTAAATATAAAATTGGTGACGAAGTATGTGGGTTGATGGCTGAAGGTGGTTACGCTGAATATGCTATCTTACGTGAAGATATCATTATACCTAAACCTGACAACTTAAGTTTTGTTGAAGCGGCTGCGATTCCAGAAGTGTTTATGACTGCTTATCAGACACTTTTTTGGTTAGGTAAACTAAAAAGAGGCGAACATGTATTAATTCATGCAGGCGGAA
>CALZEK010000102.1 GCA_945639745.1 uncultured Bacillaceae bacterium | reverse complement strand
CAGCGCCGATGGTAGTTGAGACTTTGTCTCTGCAAGAGTAGGTCGCCGCCAGGCAGTATTATTTAATAAGTTTAAATGAACTTATTAAACCATATCGCGGGGTGGAGCAGTCTGGCAGCTCGTTGGGCTCATAACCCAAAGGTCGCAAGTTCAAATCTTGCCCCCGCAACCAATTTTTAAAAAATGAATAAGGTCCGGTAGTTCAGTTGGTTAGAATGCCAGCCTGTCACGCTGGAGGTCGCGGGTTCGAGTCCCGTCCGGATCGCCATTATTTGTAAACATGATATAGTATCATGTTTTTTTTGTGTTTTATAAACAAAAATAAAATGATATTGAATAATAAACTATTTAATGCGAAACTATAGAAGAAGATAAAAACTCAGAAAGTATGATATAAATGGATGAATTTAATCTAATTGAAAATATAAAACAGAAATATTATCGTGAATCAACATTAGTTAAGGGGATAGGCGATGATGCAGCTGTATTTAATCAAAACAATCAATCTATTGTCACAGCAGTCGATACATTTGTTGAAAATGTTCATTTTATTAAAAATAAAACGATGTCTGCCAAAAATATAGGTTATCGTTGTTTAGCTGCAAATATAAGCGATATAGCTGCAATGGGAGCTAAGCCTAAGTTTTATTTAGTATCTGTTGTCATACCTTGTAATTGGAAGGAATATGAAGTGTTAAATGTATTTGCGGGATTAGATGATTTAGCAAAACAATATAATATGGATTTAATTGGCGGAGATACTGTTTCAGGAACAGAATTTGTCTTATCAATTACTGTGATAGGTTATGTAGCTAAAGAAAAAATAAGATATCGTTCAAATGCAAAAGTAAACGATATTGTTTTTGTAACAGGTTCTTTAGGTGATGCTGCAGTAGGTTTAGAAATATTACTTAATGACTTAGAAATAGAAAATAAAAATTACTTTATTCAACGTCATCAAAAACCGTCTCCAAATGTTCTCTTTTCAAATGCAATAAAACCAATTGATCGTGTTTGTTTAAATGATATAAGTGATGGAATAAGTAGTGAATTAAATGAAATTGCTAAAGCATCTAAAGTGAGTATAATGATAGAAGATGAGCTTGTTCCTATAAAAAAAGAATTAAAAAAACTAACTGAAGAGCAAATTAACACATTTAAATACACGGGTGGAGAAGATTTCGAACTCGTTGGTACAACAAGTAAGGAGAATTGGCTTAAAATTAAAGAAATAATAAAGCCTTTTAATGTCGATGTTACAGAAATTGGTCGAGTGATAGAATCCAAAAATGACCAAGTATATTTAAACTCGATAAATAAGATATTAAAACCAAATGGCTATATTCATTTAAAGTAGGTGAAAATATGAAAAAAATTTTTATAACAGAATCAGAAGAAGAAACGCTTGTTTTAGCAGAAAGTTTAGGTAAAAATATAGCTCATTCATTTGTGATTACTCTTGAAGGAGATTTAGGAGCAGGAAAAACAACCTTTACAAAAGGTTTAGGAAAAGGTTTAGGTGTGAAAAGAGTTATTACGAGTCCGACTTTTACAATTATTAAAGAGTACCTTGGGCGCCTGCCACTTTATCATATTGATGCATATCGATTAGAGTTTTCTGAAGAGGACTTAGGAATTGATGAATATTTAATGTCGGATGGAATTACTGTGATTGAGTGGGCTCAATTTATTGAGGATCTGCTACCAGATAATAAATTAGCAATCACTATTAATTATATATCTGAAGCCAAACGTGAACTCATTTTTGAAACGGAAGATACTCAAATAGAAAAAATAATAATAGCGCTATTTGAAGATTTTAAAGGGGAAAAGAAATGATAACTTTAACAATTGATACATCGACAAATATTTTAGGGATTGCTATTTTAGAAGAGTCAGAATTAATCGCTCAAAAAATTACTCGTGTTAATCAAGATCATTCATCACGATTGATGCCAGCAATTGTAGAATTAATGAAGGATGTAAAGATAAAACCAAACGAACTAGGAAAGATAGTTGTTGCTGAAGGTCCGGGATCATATACTGGGATTAGGATAGGTGTGACAGTTGCTAAATCCCTTGCCTGGTCTTTAAATATACCAATTATAGCTGTATCAAGTTTAGAATCACTTGCTTACCAAGCACAATTAAAAGATGGCTTAGTATGTTCATTTTTTGATGCTAGACGAAATAATGTTTTTGCAGGAATTTATCGCTTTAATAAAGGTGTAATCACATCAATAAAACCAGACGCTAATCTGAGTTTTAAAGCGTTAGAAGCTGAACTTATATCAATGAATGAAGAAGTTGTTTTATTAAGTCCTGATATAAACAAATTTAAATCGTTAATAACAGATGATGTTAAATTACTCGCAACAATACCAGAAGCAACTTATCATATAGCTAACCCAGTTAATTTAGCGTTAATTGCCCAAGATAAGACCGCAGATAATATTCATCAGCTAACGCCAGAATATTTGCGTATGGCTGAAGCAGAAGTAAATTGGTTAAAAGCAAAGGAAAAAGGAAGCGAAAAATAAAATGAAGATTGAAATGCAAATACGTAAAATGGTCGAAAAAGATATTGCTCAAGTTATGGAAATTGATCAACACACTTTTTCTTCACCATGGACTGAAGACATTTTTACATATGAAATAAAAGAAAACAATTATGGTCATTACTTTGTTGTTGAAACGAATGACTCCATTATTGGTTATGTAGGAATTTGGATTGTTCATGAAGATGCTCAAATTACCAATATAGCTATCTTAAAACAATATCGTGGCTATAAAATCGGTGAAAAGCTCTTTGGCTACGCTATGCAATATGCTCATAAATTAGGTGCTGAACGCTTATCTTTAGAAGTGAGAGTATCTAATAGTGTTGCACAAAATATGTACCGTAAATTTGGACTTGTTCCAGGCGGGATTAGAAAAAAATATTACACTGATGATAATGAAGATGCATTAGTGATGTGGGTGAGTTTAATATGAATAAAGATTATTATATTTTAGCAATAGAAACAAGTTGTGATGAAACAGCAGCAGCAATTATAAAAAATGGTCGTGAAATTATTACAAATATCGTAGCATCACAAATAGAAAGTCATAAGCGTTTTGGCGGTGTTGTACCAGAAATTGCCTCGCGTCACCATGTAGAACAAATTACATTCGTTCTCGATCAAGCGATAACTGAAGCAGAAATGACATGGGATGAGATAGATGCCATTGCTGTTACAGAAGGCCCAGGTTTAGTAGGTGCTTTAATTATTGGTGTTAATGCAGCAAAAGCCATTGCATTTGCAAAAGGAAAGCCACTTATTCCCGTGCATCATATAGCAGGTCACATTTATGCAAATCAATTGGAAAATGAATTTAAATTTCCTTTACTCGCATTAATTGTTTCAGGTGGTCATACAGAATTAATAGTAATGAAAGAGCATGGTAAATATGAAGTTATTGGAGAAACGCTTGATGACGCAGCAGGAGAAGCATTTGATAAAGTAGCGCGTGTTTTGGATTTACCCTATCCAGGTGGCCCACGGATAGATAAATTAGCTAAGGAAGGATCTGAAACAATAGAATTTCCTCGTGCTTGGTTAGAAAAAGACAGTTATAATTTTAGTTTCAGTGGTCTAAAATCTGCGGTTATTAATTATATTCACAACAAAAAACAAAAAAATGAATCAATTAACGAAGCAGATATTGCAACAAGCTTTCAAGCAAGTGTTGTTGATGTTTTAACAGAAAAAACATATAAAGCAGCAATCGAATATGATGTGAAACAAGTCATCGTAGCAGGTGGAGTAGCAGCGAATAGTGGACTACGAACTGCTTTAGAAGAGCGCTTTAAGGACAGTCAAATCCCATTAATGATACCCCCCTTATACTTATGTACAGACAACGCTGCAATGATTGGCGCGGCTGCCAGTGTTTTATATGAAAAAGAAGTATTTGCTGATTGGGATTTAAATGCTAATCCAGGTTTAATTTTAAAGTAATCCACAAGTTACTAACATGTATGTGTGTAACATTTTAAAAAGGTGATAAATCAACATAAAAATTGTGTATGAAAATGTGTGTAAGTGTTAATAAGCATGTTAGTAATGTGGATAAGTGTGGTTAATCAATGTTTGACAAGTTGAATGGATGTTGATAACTAATTTGTTTTTTTAGATTAAATTAAGCAATTAATATGATATAATAAATGCTTAAAGCATGTATGATGTAAAAGAAGAATGGTGAGTTAATTGAATAAAAAACAGTCACACTATATTCAACTTGATTTAATTGTCGTCTTGTTATTATTGATGACAGTGAGTTTACTAGCTATATTTAACGCGCAACAGTTAGGTCAATACGGTGAAAACTTTGTTTTAAAACAAGTAATCTTTTTTGGTTTAGGTATTGCTGTATTAATTGGTTTTCAATTTATTGAATCAATTCAATTAGAGAAAGTAAGTCTTTATTTATATATTGCTGGTGTTATATTATTAATTCTTTTAGAAATAAGTCCAGAAAGTCTTGCTGAATCAAGAAACAATGCTAAACGTGCTTTTACAGGTTTGCCAGGATTTACTTTGCAGCCTGCAGAATTAATGAAACTAGCGCTGATTATATTTTTAGCATCAACAATTAATAAGCATAAACAAAAATTTGAAACACCAACGACTAAATCTGATTTTATTTTAATAGGAAAAATAATATTATACACAGTCATTCCAATTATATTTATCTTTCAACAACCTGATTTAGGGACATCAATTGTCTTTATTTTTATTGCAGGGGTGTTAATTCTGCTTTCAGGTATTGATTGGAAAATATTATCCGTCGTAGCAATTGGGAGTATCGCAGCTCTGGGGATAAGTTTATTACTTGTTGTCAATTTACCTGAGCTTGCTGAGAAAACGATTGGTATTAAACCTTATCAAATTGAACGTATTTTAACGTGGTTCTCACCAGAAGTCCAAGATAGTAATGACACCTATCAAATTGATTTATCAATGCTTGCAGTTGGATCAGGTCAACTTACGGGTAAAGGAATGAGTAATCCACAAGTTCAATTGCCAGAAGCACACACGGACTTCATCTTTTCTATTATAGGTGAAAGCTTTGGATTTATTGGAGCAGCAGGCGTTGTATTCTTATTCTTTTTACTTCTCTATAAGTTATTAACATTAGGGATGCAAGTAATAGAACGAGATCAATTTGCCGCTTACTTCATCTTTGGGTATATGAGTTTAATCTTAATTCATACCTTTCAAAATATTGGCATGACAATAGGTATTATGCCAGTAACAGGGATTCCCTTATTGTTTATAAGTTATGGTGGAACAACTGTTTTATCAACAATGGTAGGTTTTGCGATTGTCTATTTAATAGCTGTGGAACATTCAAAATCAAAAGAATCATTATTTAGATAAGACAAAGAAACGATTGATTTAATCTAAATCAATCGTTTCTTTTTTATATGATTCATATTTAATTTGTGCCTTTTCCCATTTTTCAAGGAAATTGTTAATCGTTTCTTTTAATTGATTGGCTTCATTTGTTAAAGTCATTAACTTTTCGTGGTCTTGAAACACATCTGGTTCTGTCATTTTTAATTCAACTGTTTCAAGTTGTTCTTCGTGTGCTTCTAAAGACGCTTCTATATCAGTGATTTCTCTTTGTAATTTTCGCTTCTCAC
>CALZEK010000101.1 GCA_945639745.1 uncultured Bacillaceae bacterium | reverse complement strand
AGTTTATCAAAAAAACAGACTGGAACATAAGTAGAAAAAACTATCTCATAAACAATAAGTTCAAAATTAAAACCGCGTAAACCAATTGACAAGCTTCATGGTTTTACGCGGTTTTATGGTTTTATTTGGTTTTGTCCCAAGCTCTTTTTATATAATTTCATATGTAGAGTCTATACTCTTTTGTAATTCATTTATAGCAATTTGACCTGGTGCTGAACTTTTAGCTCCAACCGCAAATGTGATTCTAGAGCCATACATCCAACCAATTACCCGACTTAATTTACCTATTTCTCCCATTGATAAAATTGTTAAAGGTATCAATAATCGATGAGACGCGTCATAAGACAAATCTAATACTTGAAATAGGTCTGCTTGATCATTTGGCATAACAGCAATTTTTGCATGATTTGCTCCTAACTCTTCCATCAATAATAATTTATTTAGTAAACTATCATTTGATGGTGTCTCAGCAAAGTTATGATAGGATAAAATAACTTCTTTTTCTTCGTTTTGTGCATATTCTATAATCTCTTTTACGTTCTTTTCATTATTTTCCACTTCATAATCGATCATTTTCACGTTAGTTTGACGACATATTATTTTTAAAAGCTTCAAAACTTCTAACTCGTTAAGTGATATGTCTTCTCCCCCTTCGCGTGAAGATCTAATTGTAAATAGTAGTGGAATTTTTGTTTGTCTAGAAATATAGTGAACAATTTCTAGCACAGATTCTTCATCAGCTATATTCTCTAAAAAATCAGCTCGAAGTTCTAAAATATCTGGTTTTTTAGGTAGAATTATTTCTAACTGATCCTTTATATCATCTAAATTTTTTCCTGTTAATGGAATACATATTTGTGGTTTTTTATAATTTTTGATTTAAAACACCTCTTTTATTTAACTTACTATTTTCAAACCAACTGCTCCTGAAATAATACAGGTTAAAAATAAAAATCTATATAAATTAGCAGATTCTTTAAAAAAGATAATTCCCATAATAACAGCACCTGTTGCACCTAATCCAGTCCAAATTGCATACGCTGTTCCTAACGGTATACTTTCCATAGATAAAGATAAAAAATAAAAACCAAATCCCATTGCTACAATAACCATCATTAACCACATAAATTTTCTTGTAGTTAAATATAAATTAATACTCATAACACCAAATATTTCACCAAAACTTGCTAACACTAAGTAAAACCATGCCATATTTTATCCCTCAATACTTTCTTTCTGTGTTGATGTTGTTAATTGAATACCAACGACACCTATAATAATAAGTAAAATTAATAAAGCTTTATTTAAAGTAAATTCAGCATTTAAAAATATAAAGTCAATTGACGAGATTGCAGCTGCACCTGATCCTGTGAATACAGCATAAACAGTTCCTGTTGGTATAAATTCACAGGCTTTTATAACAAAATAAAAACTAAATATTATTGCAATAATTGTTCCTGTCCATTGGAGTGGAGTTGTTGAGTATTTTAATCCTAAGACCCAAACCACTTCTATAATGGCAGCAAACAATACATAAATCCAAGCCAAACTCATCCCTCCATACTTTAACATTACCTATTAATTTACAGTAAAAAAGTACACAAATCAATTTGTGTACTTTTTTATGTTTTTAAAGCGATTTTATTATTCTGATTATATCTTTTAATCGCTTGACTTCATAAGTCGGAGTGACGTCTTCAATTGTCTCGTTATGATGATTAATCCATATTGAATCTATTCCCGAGCGAGTCGCACCTAAAATATCTGAATATGGGTTATTACCAACCATAATTGTTTCATTTTTTTCTACATTTAATAAGTTCATTGAGTGTTCGAAAATTGCCGGTTCTGGTTTACCTTGACCAAATTCACCAGAAATTACGATATGGTCAAAATATGGAACAAGTTCTGGTGATAATTTTAATTTTTCGTGTTGTAGGCTAGGTGCACCATTAGTTAGCATTAATAATTTATAATCTTTTTTTAGTTCATTTAAAACATCGAGAGTCTCTTCATATAGATATACATGTTTCCTTCTTTCAATGGCAAAAGTTTCAGCTAGTTTTTCAGCAAATTCTCTATCTGTAATATCAAACGCTTCTAGCCCTAGAGTCCATGATTTTTTACGATAATCTGCTTGCATATTACGCAATTGTTTAAAATTTTCACCTTTATCGGTAAACTCACCCCAAAATGATTCAAATGTACCTATCCCAATATTACTGACAAAGTCATATATATCATAGGTTGGATAAATCTTTTCAGCTGCAGATCGCACTTCTTCTTCTAATTTTATTGGGTCAATATCGTATTTCTCTGTTGCAAAATGACATGTTTTTTCAAATGCTATTTTTATACTTTTCTCATCCCATAACAAAGTGTCATCTAAATCAAACATAACTGATTTTAACATGAGTTTAATCTTCCTTTACAATAATTGTTTTATTTTAAACTAATCCCTTTTAACATATTAGCTATAATTTCTTGTTAAGTCCATCTTTTTTTAATATTACTATTTTATTAAAAAATAAATTTGTCATTCTTTTATCACTTTTCAAAGCTCTATAAATTTATGTCTATGTTATAATATGTTACAGGATGTTAAGTTATAGTGTTAAGTCATTATCTGAAAAAGAGAGGATTGAATATGTTACCTATTGAGCGGATTAAACGGATTAAAGAATTAGTTCAAAAAAGACAAGTCATTAAAATATCTGAATTAAGTAATCTTTTAAACGTTTCAGAAATGACTATTCACCGAGATATAAAACCTTTAATTGATGATGGAATTATTTTAAAAACTTTTGGTGGGATTCGTTTGATTGAAAATGAAGCAAACTTACAAGACGATAATTTATGTGTAGTTTGTAATAGACCTATTCATTCTAAGTTAAGTTATCGAATGATCCTACCTAATAACCAGATAGAAATAGCATGTTGTGGTCATTGTGGATTAATGCGTGAGCAACAATTAGGCGATGGGATCTTACAATCTATCTGCCAAGACTTTTTAAAACAAACTACCTTAAGTGCAAAATTAGCATGGTTTGTTTTTGATACTTCTATAGATATTGGATGTTGTCAACCTCAAGTGCTTACTTTTGAAAAGAAAGAAGATAGTGAAAAATTCATTAAAGGCTTTGGTGGTATAACTATTCCTTTTGACCAAGCATTAGACTTAATTCATAATAAAATGAACTAATGCAAAAGAAATAATTTAGGAGGCTGATTCTTTGAATAACTATTTAAAATTAATATTAGTTTTTATTTTTTCCTCATTTTTTTTAGTAGCTTGTGGTGATAGTGACCTAGATTCAAGTGTAAAAGAAAAAATGAAAAATGAAAGTAAAATTGAAACTAATATGGATGAAAAAGTAAGTGATTTTGAATTTATTAACCAAGATGAGGAAGCTGGTAATACGACAGATTTCGAAGGCGAATACTGGATAGCTGATTTAATTTTTACAAATTGTACGACTGTTTGTATTCCAATGACTAGTAATATGAAAAAGTTACAAGAAGAAATGATTGAAGATGATTTAACAAATATTGAACTTGTATCATTTTCGGTTGATCCTGACTTTGACACAACAGACGTATTAACTGAATACGCTGATGATTATGAAGCTAACTTAGACAATTGGTCATTTGTGACAGGATATGAATTTGATGAAATAAAAGAACTTTCTATAAAATCATTTCGTTCGATGCTTCAAGAACCTCTTCCTGGAGATGATCAAGTAACTCATGGGACTCGCTTTTTCTTAATCAATCCAAAAGGTGAAGTAATTAAAAATTATGATGGAATGAATGGAAATGTCGTTGATGAAATTATGAGTGACTTAAAAAAACTATAATATAATACTTGGAGGCTAAAGCAATGCGAAAAATTTATTTGTTAACGCTCGCCCTACTTACTTTATTCATTATTACTGCATGTGCAAATGCAGATGAACAAACTGAAGAACAAGAAGAATTAGCAGCATTAGAAGTTGAATTTGAACCACAAGAAACAGCTAAATTAGGTGAAACTGTCGAACTCCTTGCAACAGTAACTTATGGTGATGAATTAGTAACCGATGCTAAAGAAATGGATTTTGAATATTGGTTAGAAGATGATGAAGATAATAGTGAGATGGTTGAGGCTACAAACAACGATGATGGGACTTATTCTATTGAAGTTGAATTTGAAGAAGAGGGCGAATATTGGATTTATGCACACACTACAGCTCGCGATTTACACACAATGCCAAAACGCTCTATTCAAGTAAGTAAATAATATTAAAAAAACACCTTATTTAATTATAAGGTGTTTTTTATATTATTAATAAGGTTATACTACTAATAATTGTTAAGGTTACGCCTACAAGGAATATTGTTTTAGGGATTCCTGACCAGATTTTCTTTTCTAAAAATCCCCTTAATGAAAAACCTACTGTTGAAAAACTAATCAAACCTATTCCTACAAGTAAAGAAAACACACTCACTTGCATTACTAATAGTTCATTCAAATCAATCCCTCTTCCTTAAATAAAAAAATAGCAAGCACCTATCAGCTCACTATTTAAAGTAAAAACGCGCCCGAGAGGATTCGAACCCCCGACTTTTGACACCGGAAGCCAACGCTCTATCCAACTGAGCTACGGGCGCATGTAAATACTGTACACAAAATATTATACATTTGAAAAATTATTTAAACAAGTTTTTAGTTGTTTTATAGACAATCTAAGTTATAATTTCAGTAGTAAACAAATTATCAAACATAACGTTTGACCTTTTTTGACCTATTAGTTATTATTGAAGATAGAACATATATTTAACTTATCAAGATATAAATTTGAGGAGGAATTTTCTATGGTATTAATACCTACAGTTATTGAACAAACAAATCGAGGCGAACGTGCTTATGATATTTATTCTCGCTTATTAAAAGATCGTATTATTATGCTAGGTAGTGCAATTGATGATAATGTTGCAAATTCAGTTGTTGCACAGTTACTTTTTCTAGAAGCAGAAGATTCAACAAAAGATATCTCAATCTACATTAACTCTCCTGGTGGATCAATTACAGCAGGAATGGCTATTTATGATACTATGAACTTTATTAAAGCAGATGTATCTACAATCGCTACAGGGATGGCTGCATCAATGGGAGCTTTCTTACTAGCTGCAGGAGCTGATGGTAAACGTTACGCTCTACCTAATAGTGAAGTGATGATTCACCAACCACTTGGTGGTACACAAGGACAGGCTACTGATATTCAAATTCACGCAAACAGAATTATTGAAATGCGTGAAAAAATTAACAAAATCCTTTCTGAGCGTACAGGTCAACCTCTTGAAGTAATCGCTAAAGATACAGATCGTGATAACTTCATGTCAGCACAAGCTGCAGCTGATTATGGATTAATTGATAAAGTGCTAACTAATAAAGAATAAATTATAAAAAAAGTTCATCTAATAAAATTAGATGAACTTTTTTTATTTTGAAACAAATTCAGTTAAGCTTTCAATTGCTTCTTCTGCATCTGTTCCTTCTGCAATTAATTTTACAGTCGTATCTTTTGTAATAGCTAAACTCATTAGACCCATTATACTCTTAGCATTAATTCGTTTATTATCTTTTTCTAAAAATAAATCTGAACTAAATCGATTTGCTTCTTGGACAAACTGTGCTGCAGGCCTTGCTTG
>CALZEK010000100.1 GCA_945639745.1 uncultured Bacillaceae bacterium | reverse complement strand
GACACAATCAAACATGTCGATACCTCGCATAGCGCCATCAATTAAAGAATCTGGAGATCCAACACCCATTAAATACCTAGGCTTATCAGCAGGCATAATTGGCGTTGTAAACTCTAGTACTTCATTCATAATATTTTTAGACTCACCTACAGATAGACCACCAATTGCATAACCAGGGAAGTCAAGAGATATAATATCACGTGCACTTTGCTTTCTCAAGTCTTCGTACTCTCCACCTTGTATAATTCCAAATAAACCTTGGTCATTTTTACGTTGATGTGCATGTAAACTTCTTTCTGCCCATCTGCTTGTTCTTTCAACAGATGCTTTCATATATTCATATGAAGCTGGATAAGGTGGGCATTCATCTAAAACCATCATAATGTCAGGTCCTAAATCATTTTGAATTTGCATTGCTTTTTCCGGTGAAAAAAATAATTTTTCTCCACTTAAATGATGCCTGAAATTAACACCTTCTTCTGTAATCTCTCGCATGTCACTTAGACTAAACACTTGGAAACCTCCAGAATCAGTTAAAATAGGATGTTTCCAATTCATAAATTGATGCAAACCACCTGCTTCTTTAATAATATCTTCGCCTGGTCTTAACCATAAATGATAGGTGTTGGCAAGTATTATTTGAGCATTCATTGCTTCTAAATCTTCTGGGCTCATGGTTTTAACTGTTGCAAGAGTACCAACCGGCATAAACATTGGCGTATCAAAACTTCCATGAGGTGTGTGAACTTTTCCTAGTCTTGCTCCTGTTTGCTTACATGTTTTTATTAATTCATATTTTATTGGCATTATATCTCATTCCTATTCTCATATAATAAACATTGCATCTCCAAAACTAAAGAATCGATACTTTTCATTAACAGCTTTTTTATATGTGTTAAGGATTGTCTCACGATCAACAAAAGCACTTATTAACATTAGTAAGGTTGACTTTGGCAAGTGGAAATTAGTAATTATTCCATTAATTGCTCGATATTCATAAGGTGGATAAATAAAGATATCTGTCCAGCCTGATTTTGCTTCAAAACGACCTTCTCTATTAATATTTGATTCTAATACACGTGTAGAAGTTGTCCCGACAGCAATAATACGTTTATTATTTATTTTTGTTTGATTTAATATTTCGGCGCTTTCTTCTGTTATTATATAGTATTCTGCATGCATATCATGTTCAGTAAAGTCTTCACTTGTAACAGGTCTAAATGTACCTAAACCAACGTGCAAAGTAACAAAGACTATATTTATTCCTTTATTTTTTATGTCAGCCAAAAGCGATTCTGTAAAATGAAGACCTGCTGTAGGAGCTGCTGCTGAACCAACAGCTTCAGCATACACAGTTTGATACCTATCTTGATCTTGAAGTGTTTCTTTTATATACGGTGGTAATGGCATTTCACCTAGTTCATTTAAAATTTCCATTAAAATTCCTTGATACTTTAATTCTATAATCGCTCTTCCTTGATCCAATTTTTCCAAACAAATTGCTTCAAGTTTTCCATCACCAAAAACGATTGTCGTTCCGATGTGTATTTTTTTAGCAGGTTTAAGTAATACTTCCCAAGTATCACCTGCTAATTGTTTTAATAATAAAATTTCTACTTTAGCGTAAGTATCTGCTTTTACACCTAAAAGTCGAGCAGGCAAAACACGTGTATCATTTAAAACAAGGCTGTCACCTGGCTCTAAATAATCAATAACATTACTAAAAGCTTGATGTTTTATTTGTTTAGTCTGTTTATTTAAAACGAGAAGTCTTGACGTTTCTCTTTCTAATAAAGGTGTTTGTGCAATTAATTCTTCGGGTAAATCATAATCAAAATCTGATAATTTCATATTTTAACCTCTTTTAACGGAATTTACTATAAATAAATAATATTAAACTTAATATAACACTTATAATGATTGATGTCATAATCGGGAAGTGAAAAGAAACACTTCCTTTTTTAAAGCTGATGTCACCTGGTAGTTTACCGATAAATGTTATAAAAACACCAACGATAATTAATCCTATACCCATTAATATAAACATTTTTCCTGGATTAATCATGATTTATCCATAGCTAGTCCAAAATGTTCATAGGCTTTTGCTGTTGCTACTCGACCTCTTGATGTTCTTTGTAAAAAACCTATTTGAAGCAAATATGGTTCATAGACGTCTTCTATTGTTTGTGATTCTTCACCTATAGTTGCTGCAATTGTATCAAGACCAACCGGACCACCCTTGAAATTATTCATGATTTCAATCATTAATTTATGATCAATGTGATCTAATCCCACATCATCTACTTGTAACATATCTAAAGCCTCCATAGTAGTACCAAGACTAATTTTGACTTCACCACGTACTTGGGCTATATCACGCACGCGCTTTAATAATCTATTCGCTATTCTTGGCGTACCTCTTGCTCGTCGTGAAATTTCATTGGCCGCTTCATTAGTAATTGATGTATTAAAAATTAATGCCGTTCTTTCTATAATATCACAAAGTTCTTCAGGATTATAAAATTCCAATCTGCTTAATACACCAAAACGATCTCTTAATGGAGCTGATAGCAAACCAGCTCGTGTAGTTGCACCGACTAATGTAAAGGGAGGAAGATCAATTTTAACAGATCTTGCACTTGGTCCTGAACCAATCACAATATCTAAAAAGAAATCTTCCATCGCCGGATAAAGGACTTCTTCAACAACTCGAGGTAATCTATGAACTTCATCAATAAATAAAACATCGCCAGGTTCAAGTGATGAAAGGATTGCAGCCAAATCTCCTGCTCTTTCAATTGCGGGACCTGAAGTTGATCTAAAGTTTACATCCATTTCATTTGCTATAATTGCTGCTAATGTTGTTTTTCCAAGTCCAGGTGGGCCATACAACAAAACATGATCTAATGCTTCACCACGCATTTTAGCTGCTTCAATAAAAATCGCTAAATTTTCTTTTGCTTTATGTTGACCAATATATTGTGACAATGTCGTCGGTCGTAGACTTAATTCAACACCCATATCTTCCTCATGCTCTTCACTAGAAACAATTCGTTCATCCATTTTCTCACCTCGCAGTTCCTATTACTATTTTTTTAGTAATAAAGAAAGTCCTAGTTTAATCACTTCATCAACATTAACTAATTCTGACTTTCTTAGTTCTGGTAAAATAGCTGTAATTTCTTGCTGTCGATAACCTAATGCAATTAAAGCCTCTTCTGCTTCATTAACTACGGTTGAATCAGTCGTTTGATTAAATAAACCAGTAGATTCAATTGATTGCATTTCAGTGAGTTTGCCTTTTAAATCTAAAATGATTTGTCTAGCTGTTTTTTTACCTACACCACGAAATTGAGTTAAATATTTTTCGTCTTCTGTTTCAACAGCAGAAATAAAATCATTAACATTTACTGTTCCAAGAATCAAAATAGCACTCTTTGGTCCAATTCCTGATACTGAAATTAATTTTGTAAATAGTTTTTTTTCATCTTCTGTTTTAAAACCGTATAAATCCATTGCGTCTTCTCTAACATGATGATAAGTATAAACAAGTGTTTTCTTATTCAAAAATGGTTGAAATTCATAAGGGTTCGCACAATTAATTTCGTAACCTACTCCTTGAACATCAATCACAATAACTTCTTCTTGAATTAACGTAACAATTCCATTAATATATGCAAACATCCATTTGCTCCTTTAATCAGTTTCTTCCATATTATGATGGATATCTTGAACATCTTCTGAATCTTCTAGTTGTTCGATTAAATGATTCATTTTTTCTAAATCTTCTCCGCTTACTTGCGTAGTCGTTTGAGGGACTAGGGTAATTTCAGAACTTTCAATTTCATAAGCAGATTCTGTTAAATAACCAACGACATTTTGGAAATTTTCAGGCGTTGTACTTATTTCAAAAACACCATTTTCATATTCTATATCTTCTGCTCCTGCATCTAAGGCTGTTAATGTTAGTTCATCTTCATCGATTGAATCATCTTGGTTTAAAATAATAATATAACCTACTCGATCAAACATAAATGAAACACTACCTGATGTGCCTAGATTTCCACCATTTTTACTAAATGCGTGACGTATTTCTGCTGCCGTTCGGTTTCGATTATCAGTTAAAACATGAACGATAATTGCAATACCACTTGGACCATATCCTTCATAAGTAATCTCTTCATAGCTTGCTCCATCAAGTGTTCCTGTTGCTTTTTTTATTGCACGATCAATGTTATCATTAGGCATATTATCACTTTTAGCCTTTTCAATTGCTAGACGTAGAGCGGGGTTCATTTCAGGATCTCCACCTGCTTTTGCTGCTGTATAGATATTTTTAGCGTGATACATAAATATTTTTCCACGCTTAGCATCTTGTGCTCCTTTTCTTCTTTGAATATTATGCCATTTTGAATGTCCTGCCATGTTAATTCTCCTTTAATTTTTTTTGAATTTATACTGTGTTGGTATATTACGTTTATGTTCAGTTTTTTGATGCATATTTTCAATAAGCCTTCGATCTTTTTGAGGTATTTCTTTCCCATCAAGAAAAGCATCAATCATCTCATAAGAAGTACCCATTTCTGCTTCGTCTGTTTGACCTTCCCATAGATCCGCGCTAGGCACTTTATTAATTACATTATCAACGACACCTAAATACGTTGCTAATTCTTTTACTTCGGTTTTTGTCAAGTCGATAAGCGGTAATATATCTGATCCACCATCGCCATACTTTGTGAAATAACCTGTATACCATTCTGCTAGATTATCTGTTCCAACAACTAAGTATTCATAATTTGTTGCAACTGAATACAATGTACTCATCCTCAACCGCGCTCTTAAATTTGCATCATTAATTTGGCTTTTATTTGTTTGCCACTCATGATTAGCATCTATTTGTTTATGATTTTAATTATAAAGTGTTTCATGTGATTGTGTTAAATCAATCGTTAAATAATTAATTCGACTGTCTTCAATAATTTTATTTGCATCTTTGATATCGTTTGGATTACTTTTTATTGGCATGACAACAGCTAAAGAATCTTCAGGGAAAGCACGTTTAATTAAATATGTAACAACTGCTGAATCAATCCCGCCACTCAAACCGACAACTAATCCTTTAGTATGTGATTCTTTAACTTGTTTTCTTAACCAATCAACTAAATTATTTGTAAGTTGTTCCATTCATATCACTCCTTAGACAATATCTCTAGTCTATCATTATTAGCATAAATACAAAAATATTTATTATAAATAGTCATAAAAAATCGTCTTTCTCATGAAAGACGATTTAATTATATTTCTAAATTATACACAGGATAAGTTCCTAAAACATTTACTTTACAACCTAAAGCTTCAAGTTCACCTTTTACACCTGGAAATAGAACGTCATCAAAAGGCTCGTCAACATCAATAATAAAGAAATAGTTTCCTAGCCCTGTTTTCATTGGACGTGATTCTATTTTAGACAAGTTCATTTTTCGCCAAGCAAATGCTGATAATACTTGGTGAAGAACTCCAGCACGATCTTCAGGCAATGTGATCAATAATGTTGTTTTTTCACTTGCTGCTCTTTGCTTGATTTTTATTAACGTTTTATCTTTTGACAACACAACAAATCGCGTATGATTATTTGGATAATCGTGAATGTTTTTAGCCGCAATTGTTAAATCATATTCCGTTGCTGCCAAAACATTTCCAATCGCAGCAATTGGTTCACTGGTTTTACTTACAATTTCAGCTGCGCTTCCTGTTGAATCGGTATATTCAATTGTCGCATTAGGAAGCGTACTATGAATATATTGCTGACATTGGGCGAT
>CALZEK010000099.1 GCA_945639745.1 uncultured Bacillaceae bacterium | reverse complement strand
ACGAATAACTTCCTTTAATTCATCACCTTTAAGATGAACAATACAAATATTAATCGGATGAGGACATTTATAGTGAACATCTTTATATGTTACTTTACCTGCTTTGAAGTCTTCAAGAATTAAACCAGAATTCAAGAATGCAATATCTGTTTTTGTTTGTAACTTAACTTCATCGGTTAATTTTTGCATAAGGACTGTTTCTTTTTGCCAATCTGCTAACAATGTTTTATCAAGCCTGACAACTTCTTTATTTAAAACCTGGTTTGCATCTGCTCTTAATTCTAATAATAATTGACTTGTTTCTAGATCGTCTGGTAAGTATGTAATATCTGTTGTATAAGCTTCTTTTTTAACTAATTTATTTAAATCATGATTCCATGTTAATAAAACTTGTCCGACATATGAACAAAACTTACCGCCAGCAGTTAAGACACTTTCATTAACATATTCGCCTGTACGAAGAAGGTGGTGAGTATGTCCACCAATAATGACATCAATTTCTGGGAAATTCTCTGCAATGACACGGTCTTCATTAATACCTACGTGTGAAAGTAATACAATTATATCTGCTGATTTTTTTAATGTCGCTACTTCGCGTCGTAATGTTTCTGCTGAACCATCTACATGCCAACCAAGTAAGTGATAATAGGGATTAAATGCAGCTGTTAACCCAAGATAACCAATTTTTACACCTGATTTTGTTTCATCAATAAATGATTGTTTTAACCATTTAGGATTGTCAGTTTGTCTACAATTTAAATTTGAACAAATCACATTAAACTCTGCATGATCATACATTGCATAAAAATTTTCAAATGGGAAAGTAATGCCTTCATTATTACCCAAAGTAACATGATGATAACCTAAATTATTTAATAATTTTACATTTGCTTTTCCCATACTACCTTCTGTTACGGAACTAACCCGGTCCATATGATCACCTATATCTACTAAGCGGTAAGTTTCATTATATCTTTTTCGATCACGCTTTTTCTGCTTGAGAAAGGTAGCTACTTTAGGCCAATTATCGAAATAACTATGTAAATCGTTAGTATAGTATAAATATATTTTCTCTTCCAAATAATCACATCCCTAATTCCCAAAAATAAGTTGTCCTGCCATGACCAAAATAAGTATTCTTAAAATCCATTCTAATGCTTTACCTTTTAATAATTGGTTAACTCTTGAACCAAGTGTTCCTCCTAAAATTGCTCCAATAATAAAGAATAAAGCATAGCCCCAGATAACATTACCAGAAAGTGCATGTGTCGTTGCACTAAATAAACTTGCAAAAAAGATCATAAACATGGAAGTTGCAATTGCGATATGAACAGGCATGCCAAATAAAATAACCATTGCAGGCACTGCAATAATCCCTCCGCCAATTCCAAATAAAGCAGATAAAGTACCTATCATAAAAGAGACAAAGAAACCGACTAAAATACTAACGTGATAGGTATAGGTTTCTCCTCTTACTTCAAACTCTCTTATTTTATCCGTTTTTTTAGGTTTTCTTATTTGACCAAGTTTTTCACGATCAATTAAAAGTAATAAAAACATTAACACTAAAAAGATTCCAAAGTACAACGAAAAATTAGATGTATCAAGAACACCATTTAACCATGTACCTAAAATACTTCCTGGTATTGTTCCGGTCAATAAAATAATTCCTGTTTTTATATCAACAGTTTTTATTTTCAAATATGCGCGCAGTGAAGAAAGGGCTGTAAATATCATGGCAACAAGCGTAATCGCAACAATTGACTGCGTTGTGGCCCATTCAAACCCTGTTATATTATTATGTAAAAAGATAAGGATTGGAACAAGTATCATTCCACCCCCTAAACCAACTAAACTTCCTAGAAAAGCAGCGATTAAACTAGCTAAAATCATTATAATGAATATCATCTTATCAGCTTCATTTCTTCTATATTTTTTCGTTAAATAAATGTTATCATATATTTATACTTAATACTATCTGAGGAGTGGTTCAAAATTAAGCTTTCACCGATTAATCCACATTTTTTTGAATCTGAAACACTTACCTTAGCTAAAAATTTGCTTGGGAAATTAATTGTTCATGAAACTAAAGAGCAAATACTCGTCGGTAAAATTGTTGAAACTGAGGCCTATCAAGGATCAAATGACGAGGCAGCTCATAGCTTTAAAAACTTACGCACTAAACGTACTGATATTATGTTCAAAGATCCTGGAAGAGTATATTGTTATCAAATGCATACACATGTATTAATTAACGTTGTTGCTGGACCAGCTGAGACACCCCATGCTATTTTAATTCGTGCAGTTGAACCTGTTGCTGGCTTAGATCAAATGATTCTAAACCGGTCTCACATTAAAAATAAATTCAATTTAACTAATGGTCCTGGTAAATTAACAAAAGCAATGGATATTTCAATGGCTTATTATGGGCATCATTGGTCTCAAAAGCCACTTTATATTAGTAAAGGAATTAACATCAATGCTTTTGAAATTGAAACTAGTCCACGGATAGGCATAGCAAACTCAGGTGAAGCTGCTCATTATCCTTGGCGATTTTTTCTTAAGCATAATCCTTACGTTTCAAATTACCGAAAATAAAACCACCTTAAATTAAATTTAAGGTGGTTTTTATTATTCAGCATCGCTATTTTTTTCTGCTTCTTTCTTAACTTCCTCATACTGCCTTACATCTACGGGTCTTACTGTAATAGGCTCTTTTTTGAGTAGCTTGACAATAGAGACCATAAGAATAATTAATAATATAGTAAATGGTAAGGCGGAAACAAGTGATGCAGTTTGTAAGGCTTCAAGTCCTCCTGCATACAATAGAACACCAGCAATTGCTGACATTAAAACACCCCAAACAACTTTAACAATTAATGGTGGTAATAAACTACCATTTGTTGTCATGCTTGATAATATATATGTTGCTGAATCTGCTGATGTAATTAAAAATGTAGCAATTAATACAATTGCTAAAATAGACAATAATGTTGTAAATGGTAAATGATCTAAGGTTGCAAATAATGCACTTGTAATATCATTATCAACAGCTTGTGCAATACTCGTTCCTTTATTTAAATCATAATACAATGCTGTCCCACCTAATGTAGCAATCCAAAGCATTGCAAGTGCTGGTGGAACAACGACTACACCAATAATAAATTCTCGGATTGTTCTTCCTTTAGATACACGCGCAACAAATGCACCAACATAAGGTGACCAAGCAATTGCCCATGCCCAATAGAAAATCGTCCAATCATTTACCCAAGTACCACCTTGGTATGGTTGTAATCTGAGACTATAAGTTATAAAGTGTGAGATAAAATCTCCTATTGCAAGTGTGAATGTTTCCATAATAAACACTGTTGGTCCAGCAATGAAAAAGAATAATAACAAGAGAAGTGATAAGGCTAAGTTAAAATTACCTAAATAACGAATCCCTTTGTTTAATCCTGTCGAAGACGAAAGCATATAAGCACCAAAAACAGCCACTATAATAATCATTTGAAGTGGAATTCCGTTACTAAAACCAAAGACTGCTTCAAGTCCTCCACCCATCTGTAAAATACCTAAACCAAGCGAAGTTGCAATCCCCATTACAGTTGCAATAACAGCGAATGAATCAATTCCATTTTTAACAACTTTATTGGACCCTACTACTGGTTCGAGTGCTGTTGAAACTAAACCATCTTTATTTTTTCTGAATTGAAGGAAACCAATAACAAGTCCAACAATACCAAACACAGACCACTGTGAAATTCCCCAGTGAAAGAATGAATAACCCATCGCAACACGAGCCGCTTCAGGAGTTAATTCTTCTACTCCTGAAGTTGGAGAGGTGAAAAAATGACTCATTGGTTCAGCTACTCCCCAAAACACTAGTCCAACACCAAAACCTGCTGAAAACAACATTCCTATCCATGTAAAGAATGGATAGTCTGGTCTAGAATCATCGCCTCCTAGTCTTATTGCTCCATATTTACTAATTGATAATCCAATAAGAAAAACAATGATAACAAAAACTGTTAGTAAATAAAGCCAACCAAAATTAATTTGTGTGAAATCGTAAAGCATATTTGCAACATTACCAAATTGAACTGGCATAGTTGCCCCTAATATAACTAATATAAGGATTGTAATCGAAGATATTAGAAATACTGGCTTTTTCCAAAATCGATCGTTCAAAAGAATCGACCCCTCCATATTTATTTGTTAATCTAGCTATACCCAATTTTAAAATAAAAAAACATTTTTAATATATTAATTAATATATTTTGTTATAATCGTGCTCTCCAATAAATATAATTGATTATATTTAACCGTTAAGTTTGCTAACCATTCCCATAAGTCATCTTCATCTACTTTATCTTTTGTAAATTGATCAAGCAAAATAAATGTTTGTTGCTTTTCTTGATCAGTCGCTTGTTTTTTAAAATAACCCCAGATATGTTGATATGTATTAATAATAGAACCTTTTGTTTTATCAATTTTTTTGGCTCTTACAATTAATCCAGTGAGTTCTTCATAAGAAAGCTTACCAATTGATTTTTTGATGTCGCGATAAGCATTTTGTGAATGTGACATGACTTCGTATTTATTTTCTCGCCATAATATTTCTTTTTTCTGTGTCATTTATTACCTCCTTTATAAATATATTTAATGATTATATCATATAGAAAACATTTTTAAACCTATTTAACGAGGAAGTTAATAGACATTGTTCCTCTTAGAATATTTGTTTATCTTTAATTACTTATCGGTTACACTTGTTACTGACTGTTTAAATAATGGAGGTCAATGATGATACATTATTTTTTTGAAAAATTAAAGTCATTCCATAAATATCAAATTATAACGATTTTCATTCTTTTAATTAGCTTTATTAGTTCAATTATTTTCATTAATAATAATTATACTTTTTACTCAAAACCAATTGTTAAGATTACAGACGCTGAATTAATTGAGCAAACAGAAACGGTTGATGCTTTTAATAATCAAGATATGATTTCAAAACAAAGTTTAACCGCTCAAATAATGAATGGAAAGTATCTAGGAGAAGTAATTGAACTAACTAATGAATATTCCATTGCTGGAGCTTATGATCAAGCCTATCAACCTGGTAATGAATTATTTATTAATTTAAAGAAAACGAATGACTCTTTGACGGGTTATATAACTGATGTTAAGCGTGATAAATACATGATATATATTGCCTGGATATTTATTTTTATCCTTGTATTAATTGGTAAAAAACAAGGTTTATTCGCTGTCTTAAGTTTAGCCTTTAATGCCTTGATTTTATCTTTTGCACTCGATATTTATATTAATAATCATCACATTAATTTATTGTTTGTTTGTAGTATTTGTGTGCTTATATTTACGGTGAGTTCTTTACTTTTAGTTAATGGAAGGAATCATAAAACCTATGCTGCAATAGTTGCCAGTTTGATTGGTACATTTATATCCGTTTTAATTGCTTATCTCGTGCTCACACTGACACAAGAGGAAGGCTTAAGGTATGAGGCAATGGATTTTTTAACACGACCATATAAAATGGTCTTTATGGCCGGGGTCTTTATTGGGTCACTTGGCGCAGTTATGGATGTTGCCATTACAATGTCTTCATCTATCTTTGAATTGTATGAAAAAAACAATCACATTTCACTTAAAGCTCTAAAAAAATCAGCAATGGATATTGGAAAAGATATTATGGGAACGATGACTAATATATTATTTTTCGCCTATTTAAGTGGTGCCATTCCGATTATGCTCTTATATTTAAAAAATGGGTCACCCTTACTCTTTACAATTTCAATGAATCTTTCACTTGAGCAGTGCCAGTAATTTGTTG
>CALZEK010000098.1 GCA_945639745.1 uncultured Bacillaceae bacterium | reverse complement strand
CTGGGACATCTAAAAAACCAGATTGCATAATGCAATCTGGTTTTTCTTTTAATTAATTTTTATCAACGATTAATCCTTTATCATTATAAAATGTTAATTGGTATGTTTGTTCAGTTAATTCTAATAATGCATAAGTTTTTTCATCTGATCCTTTAGGATATTTAATACTGCCAGGATTGATATAAATAACATTATTAATTTTTGTCACTCCAGCTATGTGCGTGTGACCGAAAAAACAAAAGTTCACGACCAACTCTTCAGCTCGATAACTCAATTTTTCTAAACTTCGCTTCACATCATATAAATGTCCATGAGTCACATAACAAGAGATTCCTGGAGTTAATTCAATTATTTTTTCATCTAAATAATTTGAATCACAATCACAATTTCCTTTAACAACTTCAATATTTTTTTTTAGTATGGCATCTGTGGGTTGGTGTGTGTGTCGACATTGTTTGTGTTTTTTTGGTTGTTGTGTTTTTTTTCGATTTTTTATTTCGTTAATTTCTTTAGTTAAACCATGTGTATCACTCATAATTAATATCTTCATTAAATATGCTGTACCTCCCTAGAGACCGTGTTCGTTTAACCATACTTTAAACTGATGAATAGCTTCTGCTCGGTGGCTAATAATATTTTTTTCATAATCTTTTAATTGAGCCATTGTTTTTGTATAGCCTTTAGGAATAAAAATGGGATCATAACCAAAACCATGTTTACCACGTGGTCCAAAAGTTATTTCTCCTTCACAATATCCTTCTCTAAAAACTATTTCTTCACCTGGTCGATAAAAAGCAAGTACTGCAATAAAACGTGCCGTTCGTTTATCTTCGTCGACACTCTCTAATTCTTTTAATACCTTTAAATTATTTTTTTCATCATTGCTATCTTCACCAGCATATCTTGCAGAATAAACCCCTGGTCGATCATCTAATGCATCAATCATAAGTCCAGAATCATCTGCAATAACTGGACAATTTAATAAATCACCAATCGTTTTTGCTTTTAAAGCAGCATTTTCATGAAAGGTTTCCCCTGTCTCTTCTACATCTGGTATGTCTGAAAAGTCTAATAGGGATTTAACTTCAAGATCATATTCCGCTAACAACTCTTTAAATTCTTTAATCTTCCCTTTGTTTTTTGAAGCAATAACAATTGGTTTCATGCTTGATCACTCATTTCAATAAGGTCAGTTATTTCTCCTAAAACTTCTTTTTGATAATCAAATAATTGATTAATGCCTTTATTTGCTCCAGAAAGCATCTCATTTAATTCTTGGTAAGAAAATGTCGATTCTTCACCAGTTCCTTGAATTTCTACAAATTCACCATTTCCTGTCATAACAACATTCATATCAACTTTAGCTTGCGAATCTTCTTCGTAATCTAAATCAACTGATATTGCTTCATTATCTAATACACCAACAGAAATTGCTGCTAGAAAATCAGTAACAGGAAATTTAGTAAGTGATTCTTCTAACATGAGTTTATGACAAGCCAACGCCATTGCAACGAATGCACCTGTAATCGATGCAGTACGTGTTCCACCATCTGCTTGAATAACATCACAATCAATCCAAATTGTTCGTTCGCCTATTAAGTCTAAATCAACAACAGATCTTAATGCACGACCAATTAATCGTTGAATTTCCATTGTTCGACCACTAATTTTTCCTTTTGATGCTTCTCTTATATTCCGCGTATTTGTAGCACGAGGTAACATTGAGTATTCAGCTGTAATCCAACCTTTTCCTTGGCCTCTTAAAAAAGGGGGGACTCTTTTTTCTATGCTGGCATTACATATAACTTTAGTGCCACCAACTTCAATTAATACTGATCCTTCTGGATGGGTAATATAATTTGGAATAATTTTTACTGTACGTATATTTTTCATTTATAAGACTCCTCTATTTCTTTAAGTTCTATTTGTTTTATTTCAACATCTGGAAAATCACTTAATGTTGTATCAAAAATATTTTCATAAATTAGTTCAAAATTTTCTTTATTACCTGTCATTAAAAATAAGTGAATTGATTTACCATTTTTATTTAATAAGTTATTTTGATCTAAAATGACACTTACTTCTCTTGCAGTTTCTTCACTAGAAGAAATAACATGAATTTTTTCATCAAATACTTTTGCTATTTCATCTGCGATCAAGGGGTAATGGGTACAGCCAAGCACCAATGTATCAATCAACTTATTTTCTTTTAGTGGTTTTAAAACGTGTTCAAGCTGTTTTATAATATTAACTTTTAAATATTCACCTGACTCAATCAATGGTACAAATGTTGGACAAGCAAGTCTTTGTACTTCTAATTCTTTATTAATTTCTTTTAAACTATATTCATATGCTCGACTTTTAATTGTAGCTTCTGTACCAATAATACCAATTTTTTTAGTTTCAGTAACTGAAATAGCTGCTCGTGAGCCTGGTCTAATTACTCCAACTACGGGTATCTCTAATTCTTTTCGCAATGCTTTTAGCGTATAAGCTGTTGCTGTATTACATGCAATCACAAGAACTTTTAAATCATATGTCATTATTTCTTTTACCATACTATATGTAAATAATTTGATTTCTGATTCTTCTCTTGATCCATATGGGCACCTTTTAGTATCACCAAGATAAATAATGCGTTCGTTTGGCAATTGTCTCATAATTTCATTTACAACAGTTAAACCACCCACACCTGAATCAATAACACCTATTGACCTTTCCAATATTACACCTCTTCAATAACTTTTATAAACTATAAATACTAGTTTAACATAATAAAAAAACTAAAAGTAGTTAGCAACATCACTAACTACTTTTAGATTCTAACATTTTTGCCTTTAAATTTTCGTCTAGTGGAACAGCTTTTTTTGTTTTCGGATCTATATTTACAAGAGCTCCTCTACCAGTTAAACATATTTCATCTTTTTCATTAACTCCCATATAATGAATATCAATCGAACTGTTTCCAGCTTGATTTACTTTTACGTAAACAGTTAATTTATTTCCAAAATACAATTCCCTGTGATAATCACATTGTAAATCAGCAACAATTGGAATACTAGGACTCGTGTCATCTAATGTATAACTCAGTGCATTAAAATAATCTGTTCGCGCTTCTTCAAAATAAATAAATGGTGAAACATTATTTACATGACCGAACATATCTGTTTCTGAAAAGCGAATTTTAATTTCAGTAGAGAAAGTAAATTCGCTTTTCCATGCTTCTAAATCCTCAATATAATTAGGCAATCTCATTTGCATTCTCCTATCGCTATTAAAATAATGTTTTTAATAATTTTTCTAATTTTAAAGCCAGTCCAATATTGCCTTTAACTTTTATTTTACCCATCATAAAAGCTGAAGTGGCATTTAAATTTCCATTTACTAATTTTTTAAAGTTTTTATCACTTAATTCTAATGTACAATCAGTTTCTTTTACTAATGAAGGTTCGATTACGACATCATCACCTTTAAAATCAAGTGTATACTCGCCTGCTTCATCACCTGATAATTTAAAACCATACGTGTAAGTTCCCATTTCTTTTACAGCATCAGGATTATTTTTTGTTTTTTCTTCGAGTAACTTCCATATTTCAGTTACAGTCATTGTTTCAATATTCATTTTATACCACCTTTTCAAATAATGAATCATTATTCATCTATTATAAAGGTTATCCTCTAAAATGCAAGCGCTTTAATTATAGGTAAAAAAATAAACTAAACCTTGAAAAAACATTTCAAGGTTTAGTTTATTTTAATAAAACATTGAATAAAGTACAATTGCTAAAATTAAAACAAGTGTTGGTATCAAAACACTTAATACAAATATTGACTTATAAGAACGCTGATGCGTTTCCTTACAGACACCTTGAACAGTTGTCACTATATAACCATTATGAGGTAATGAGTCAAGCCCACCTGAGGCAAGAGATGAAATTCTATGCATCGCACCAGGATCTAATCCTTGCGCCTGATAAATTGGTGCTAATATCGGCATCGCTATTCCAAGTCCACCTGAAGCTGAACCAGTGATACCTGCTATTAATGTTACAGACAAACCTAAACCTGCATATTCTAATCCTGGCATATTTGTTAAACCATCAACAATTGCAGTAAAGGCAGGAACTTGAGAAGCTACCGCACCAAAACCAACAACACCACAGGTATTAGCAATTGCCACAATCGAATTCTCAGTCCCTTTTGCTAAAATGGGTAAATGATGATCTAGTTGTTTGAACATAAGTAACCAAGCAATAATAACACCACTAAACAATCCTACAATAACAGCTTTATCAGTAGGGATATATTGAGCTATGATATTTAAAACACCAACAACTACAATTAATGGTATAAGTGCTAATATTACGTTTGGCAAAGGTTTACTTGCTGTTTTATTTTCTACTTCTATTTCTTTATATGGCAATGAAAATGTTTCGCCTTTTTTAACAGCGTTTTGTACCATTTTATTTAATGCAAATCCTCCCAAAATTAAAATCAAGAACGAAGAAAGAAAACCAATAAATCCTCCCGCAAGAGGTGTCGTTCCTAAATATTCTGTTGGAATTAAGTTTTGAATTTCTGGCGATCCTGGCGCTGTCATCGTAAATGAAATGGAACCAAATACGAGAGCTGCCGGAATAAAGCGGTGTGGTAAATTTGCACTTTTAAATAATGATAAAGCAATAGGATACACACAAAAAGCAACTATAAATACACTAACACCACCATAAGTCATTAATCCACATGCTGCAACAACTGATAATAATGCACCTTTAGTTCCAAGTTTATCTTGAATCCAATGTGCAATAGCGCTAGCGCCTTGAGTATCCTCCATAACTTTACCAAAAATAGCACCTAGAAGAAAGATTAGAAACCATGATTTAAAAAAGCCTGTAAACCCTTCCATATAATTTTCAGTTAATGCATCAAGTAGATTTAGACCACCTGTTAAAGCTAAAATACTAGAACAAATAACTGCTGAAACAATAATATTCACACTGCGTAAAGTCAAAATAATTAATAAGGCAAGAGAACCTATTAAACCAATCATACTTAACATGTATTTTTTACCTCCCAATGATTATACCTATTTTAGATTTGTGTTTTTATATGTAATCGCTTAAATTTTAGATCAATTTAAGTTTAAAAGTAAGAAAATGGACATACAATATGTCCATTTTCAGTTTGTCATTGCTACTATAGTGAAATATGTTTGTTACGAATACTTTCAGGAAAAACTTCTTCATCTGAAGGTTCAACTGGATCAATCACTCTTGACACAGTAGTATAGTTCACTAAATCTTTCCATCTTACGTTATTACTAATACTATTATGACCCCATGTTCCACAACCTAAAGTCATTGTAACTGGCATTCCATTAAACCATGCGCCACTGTTACCTAATGATTGTGGTTGATTAACTAACATACGACCAACCTTCATTCTTGCAGCCATTTTATCGATTTGTTCTTCAACAGTTGTATGAATACCACAACTATGTCCTAATCCCTGATAATGTAAAATACCATCCATTTTATCAAGTGCTTCATCGAATGAATCAACTTTAATTAAAGTTGAAACTGGTGATAACTTCTCACCTGTAAATGGATAATCTGCGCCAACACCACGTGTTTCTTCAACAATAAAGAAATTAATTCCCTCAGGCACTTCAAAACCTGCCATTTCAGCAAGTGCTTCGACACTACTTCCTGGTACATCAGGATGTAAGGCATTTGTTTCAGGGTAATTAGGCCAAATTGCACGCTGTAAATTTTCTTTTTCTTCACTGCCTTCTTTAATTAAAAATGCACCTTGTGCTTCAAATTCTTTAATCATATCATCATAAACAGCTGAATCGATGATGACATTGTTTTCTGATGAA
>CALZEK010000097.1 GCA_945639745.1 uncultured Bacillaceae bacterium | reverse complement strand
GAAAGAACAAGCGATTATTATGATTTAAAAGAACAATTAAAAGATTATAATGCGATAAAACAAAAAGCAGATCAATATGAAGAAATCAAGAACAAATTAGTAGATCAAGAACAATTAAAAGAAAAAATATCAGATTATGAAAAAATTCAAAATGACTTGAAAGAAAAGGCAACAGAAGTCAATAAATTACGCTCAAACATGGAAAATTACAATGATTTGAAAGTTCAAGCAGAAAATTATGAACGCTTAAAAGAAAGAACAAGCGATTATTATGATTTAAAAGAACAATTAAAAGATTATAATGCGGTAAAACAAAAAGCAGATCAATATGAAGAAGTAAAAAATAAATTAGTAGATCAAGAACAATTAAAAGAAAAAATTTCTGACTATGAAGAGGTTCAAAAAGACTTAGAAGAAAAATCATCAGAAATAAGTAAACTTCGTTCAGAAATGGAAGATTACAATGAACTTAAAATTCAAGCAGAAAATTATGAGCGCTTGAAAGAAAGAACAAACGATTATTATGATATTCAAAAAGAACTTAAAGAAACATCTGAAAAAGTTCAAAGTATGCAAGAAAAACTATGGGATCAAACAACGCTTGAAATGAAAATACAAGATTATGATAATGTACAAAAAGAATTAGAAATTAAACATTCAGAAGTAGATCATTTACGCAATAAGATGGAAGATTATAACGAGCTTAAAATTCAAGCAGCTAATTATACACGCTTGCAAGCACAAACAAGCGATTATGATGATTTAAAAGAGCAACTCAAAGATTATAATGAATTAAAACAAAAAGCTGGAAAAGTAGATGGGTTACGTTCACAACTAGAGGAATATGAAAACTCGCAAAATCAAGTAAATGAATCATTACAATCTAAAGAAGATTATGATGCGTTAAAAACTGAATTAGAAAAATATAAACAATTAGAAGATAAAACGAGTGATTATGATGAAATAAAGAAAGAGTTAGAAATCAAATCACAGCAACTGAAGTCATTAAAAGATAAAACAAACGATTATGATGAATTAAAAGAGGAATATGATGTCTTAATGGCTTTATTTGAAGAGGATAAATAAATGATATTTGATATTATCATTTTGATTATGTTGTTATATGGATTGTTAAGTGGGTTGATGCGTGGCGGCGTATTACAATTGTTTTCATTAATAGGTTTTATCATTGCATTAATTGTAGCTCGCTTGTTTTCACCAGATTTAGCTGATATTATGCGCTCAATCATATCTACAGATAACGACACGTGGTCTCTTTTATATAATGTGATTAGTTTTATGCTGATATTTATTCTTGTGCAATTAATCATAAAAAAACTTGCTAACTTACTTAATATTGTAACTAAACTACCTGTCATTGGCTTTTTTAACCGTATATTAGGTGCTATATTAGGATTCGTTCAAATGTATTTAGTAGCTTTTGTTGTGGTCATTATTTTGTTTTTATCACCAATGGAAGATATTAAAGAATTAATTGAAGAATCACAAGTTGCTATGTATATGATTAACTCTACGCCAGTTATTTCAGAGTATTTTAAAAATATGTGGTTTAACTAATTAGGAGGCTGTATCTCTATTATGTGAGTTAATTCTCACATAATATTGAACAGTCTTTTTAAATGTATGGAGGTGTGAGCGTTAATGGCGTTAACAAAAAAAGATCTTATTCAACATTTAGAAGACATTGCGGTCTATTTAGAATTAAAAGGTGAAAATCAATTTAGAATTTCAGCTTATCGAAAAGCGGCACAAAATATTGAAACAGATATTAGATCGTTAAAAGAAATTAATGATTTTAAAACAATAAAAGATATTGGTGATGGGACGAACGAAATTATAAAAGAATTTATTAATAAAGGAAAATCAGAAGTTTTGGAAAGCTTAAAAAATGAGGTTCCTGAAGGTTTAATTCCCTTATTAAAATTACCTGGAATAGGTGGTAAGCGATTAGCGACATTATATAAAGAATTGGATGTTGTTGATTTAGAGAGTTTAGAATATGTTTGTCAAACAGGTGCAGTTGAAAAAGTAAAAGGATTTGGTAAAAAGACTACTGAAAACATTTTAAAAGCTATTTCAAAACTTAATACGCAACCAGAAAGATTACCTATTTCGCTAATGTTACCTTTAGCAGAAAAAATTCACGATAATATAAAAAAAATTGCAGAAGTAAAAAAGAGTTCGATAGCTGGAAGTATTCGAAGGATGGAAGAGACGATTAAAGATATTGATTTTATTATAGCAACAGATCATCCTAAATTAGTTACTGAAAAATTATTATTATTAGATAACATACATGAAATTATTGCAAGTGGTGAAACAAAAACAAGCGTTACAATAAAAGAAGATAATTACTTAATCAATATTGATTTTAGATTAATTAAGCCAGAGGAATACCCAACGACGCTACATCATTTTACCGGTTCAAAAGAACACAATATTGCCATGAGACAACGTGCTAAAGAACGTGGAGAAAAAATTAATGAATATGGTGTTGAAATAGAAAGCTCTGGAAAATTAATCCAATTTCAAACAGAAGAAGAATTCTTTCAACATTTTAATCTTGAATTTATTCCACCAGAAGTTCGTGGAGATGGGAATGAAGTATCGCAATTCGAATCAGCAACTCATTTAATTGAAAAAGAAATGATTAAAGGTGATTTGCACATGCACACAACTTGGAGTGATGGAGCCGAGTCAATTGAAGATATGGTCCAAGCTGCTAGAAAACTTGGATATGATTATCTAGCTATAACAGATCATTCTAAATTTTTACGTGTTGCAAATGGTTTAACTGAAAAACGGCTAAGAGAACAAGCCAAAGAAATTGAACGATTAAATAAAAAGTATTCTGATATTTTAATACTTTCAGGTGTGGAAATGGATATTTTACCTAATGGTGAACTTGATTTTGATTCAGAATTCTTGAAAGAAATGGATATTGTTATTGCTGCAATTCATTCTAGTTTTTCTCAATCTGAAGCTGAAATTATGCATCGCTTAGAAGCAGCTTGTAAGAATCCATATGTAGATATTATTGCTCATCCAACAGGACGATTAATTGGTCAACGAGAGCCTTATGCTGTAAATATGGAACAATTGATTCAACTTGCTAAAGAAACAAATACAGTCCTTGAGATAAATGCACATCCACAACGCTTTGATTTATCTGCTAAATGGGCAAACGAAGCCCAAAAACAAGGTGTTAATATTGCTATTAATACCGATGCCCATCAAACAAATACTTTAAGTTATATGAATTATGGTGTTAGTGTAGGGAAGAAAGCTTGGTTAAAACCTGAAACTATAATTAATACGTGGGATAAATCAGATTTACTTGCATTTATAAATCGCAATAAATAGAAAGGAGTTACTGTGAATGAATGAAAAAACCTTTCGTGTTCTAGAATTCGATAAAATTATTAAATTATTAATTAATGAAGCCCAAACAACGATAGGTAAACAACTAACTGCTGAAATAAGGCCAGAAGTTTCTTTAGAAAAAGTTCAATGTCTTCAGGAAGAAACAGATGAAGCGATGTCAATTATTAGATTAAATAAAACAATTCCGCTTGGAGGTATAACTGACATACGCGAACCTTTAAAAAGATCTTTAATTGGTAGTACATTAAGTGCAAATGAATGTCTTAATGTTAGTACAACTATATATGGTGGCAGACAAACAAAGAACTTTATTGATAATTTAGAAATAGAAGTCCCTCATTTAGAGAATTATGTGTATCAAATTACCCCTTTATATGAGTTAGAAAAAGAAATTACTGCCGCGATTGATGAACATGCACATGTAATAGATACGGCATCAGAAAAGCTACGAGGAATTCGATCATCTATTAGAGACTTAGAAGCACGTGTTCGTGAACGATTAAATCAATTTACACGTTCAAAAAGTAAGATGTTATCTGATTCAATTATTACAATTCGAAATGATCGATTTGTTTTACCAGTAAAAAGTGAATATCGCGGAGCAATCGGTGGTATTGTTCATGATCAGTCGTCTTCTGGGCAAACTGTATTTATGGAACCGCAAGCTGTAGTAGAAATAAATAATCGGTTGCAACAAGCTATCTTAAATGAAAATGAAGAAATAGAAAGAATTCTTAATCAACTGACTCTAAAAATAGCCGAATATAATGAAGCACTGACAACTAACTTATCATCACTGGCATTGATTGATAATATATTTGCTAAAGCTCGTTTAGGGAAAAAAATGAAAGCCTCAATGCCAACGTTAAATAATCAAGGATACATTGAAATGAAACAAGCAAGACATCCGCTGATTCCACTAGATGAAGTTGTCGCAAGTGATATTATTTTTGGAAAAGAACAAACAGCAATTGTTATAACAGGTCCAAACACAGGTGGTAAAACAGTTACTTTAAAAATGATTGGTTTGTGTACCTTAATGGCACAGTCTGGCTTGCAACTACCAGCACAAGATGGTTGTGAGATAGCAGTATTTGATCATGTTTTTGCTGACATCGGTGATGAACAATCAATTGAACAAAATTTAAGTACATTTTCTTCACATATGACAAATATTGTTGATATTATGTCTAAAGTAGATGACAAAACATTAGTTTTATTTGATGAACTAGGTGCAGGAACAGACCCAGAAGAAGGGGCAGCTTTAGCTATGTCAATTTTAGATGAAGTAATCAAGCGTGATGCGCGTGTCATTGCCACGACGCATTATCCAGAATTGAAAGCATATGGATTTAACCGCGATCGTGTGATGAATGCATCAGTGGAATTCGATGTTGAAACACTAAAACCTACTTACCGTCTGTTATTGGGTGTGCCTGGACGGAGTAATGCTTTTGAAATATCTAAACGATTGGGGCTCAGTCAAGCTTTAATAGATGAAGCTCAAAGTCATATAGGTGTTGATTCACAAACGGTAGATACAATGATAACTTCTTTAGAAGAGGCTAAATATGCAGCAGAAAAAGACTATCAACTAGCTAAAGAGCGTTTAAAAGAAACTGAATCATTAAAAGCTGACTTAGAAACTGAGTTAGCAGAAATAAATAAGCATAAAGAAACTATTTATAAAAAAGCAGAAGAACGCGCAGAAAAAGCATTGAAAAAAGCACGTGAAGAAGCTGAATTTGTTGTTTCAGAAATTAAAAGCATGAAGAATCAATCAAATTGGAAAGAACACGAGTGGATTGATGCAAAGAAAATGCTAGATGAAGCACAACCTAATTTATCTAAAAATGATCAGCCTAAAAAGCCCGAAAAACCGGTAGATGATGGTAGGCTTAATGTAGGAGATGATATTAAGCATTTAACAATTAATCAAGAAGGAACTGTCATTGAACAAACTGGAAAAAATGAGTATATTGTTCAAGTTGGTATGATAAAGTTAAAAGCAAAGCGAACTAATTTACAAAAAATCAATGTTAAGTCTGAAGCGGTTGAACAAGTGACTCGTTTTAAAAGAACAAGCCCATCAGTAAAACCAGAATTGGATTTAAGAGGTGTTAGATTTGATGATGCCATACGCAAAATAGAAAATTATTTAGACAGTGCTATTTTAGCTGGTTTTCCACACGTATCAATTATTCACGGAAAAGGCACAGGTGCTCTAAGAAAAGGTGCAACTGATTATTTGAAAACACATCCTAATGTTAAAAGTTACCGTTTAGGTGGTCAGAATGAAGGCGGAAGTGGTGTTACGGTTGTAGAATTGAATTAGTATTCATTTTCTGTTAAGATGAGTATAATCAGAATCAACAACATCATTTCTGCTAATTAATCGGAGGTAGAATTTATGGTTCTAGATAGATTAGCAAAAATACTAATCGTTGTTTCAACTGCTTTTATTGTTCTAGGAATTATATATTGGTTAATGAATTAAATTCATTAACCAATCTTTATAAACCCAGCTTAAAAGTAA
>CALZEK010000096.1 GCA_945639745.1 uncultured Bacillaceae bacterium | reverse complement strand
ACTCGCAATTTCTTTACGTGTAATGTCTTGATTTTGAATAACAAACCCCTCCAATGATTCAATTTAGTTTGATGTAACTTTATCTTGAAGAAAACTTTCTAACTCATCTTTATACGGCATCGCAATAGCTGTGCCGACCTTTGTAACCGCGAGTGCACCGACTGCATTTGCTCGAATAATCGCTTCATCTAGTGAATACCCCGACGAAATATAGGTCGCAAAAGCGCCATTAAACGCATCACCTGCACCAGTTGTATCTACAGCTAGAACATTATAGGCATCAATTAAACGGCCCTCATCTCTACCATCATAAACAAAACAACCTCTTTTTCCTAATGTGATGATAACTGTTTTAACACCTGTTGCGATTAATTTTTTCGCCGCTTCTCTTGCTGATGATTCAGATGTCACTTCGACACCGGTTAATAATTTTGCTTCTGTTTCATTTGGTGTTATATATGTCACCTTTGCTAACAAGTCAGGCGTTACTTCTTGATAAGGTGCTGGATTTAAAATCACTGGCTTATTTAACTCATGCGCTAATTCAATTGTTGCTTTTACAGCTTCGATTGAAGTTTCTAATTGTAATAAAACTATATCTGATTCAATAAAAGCAGAACGCGCAGCTTCCACATCTTGTTTGGTAATTAAGCCACATGCTCCAGGCGAGACCACAATCATATTTTCACTATTATTATCTACAGCAATCAATGCTGTACCTGTTTGTTCTTTGGGATGACGTGTTATATATTGAGTCGAAATACCTTCTTGTTCAAAATTTTGAATCGCATCGTTTCCAAAGATATCTTTGCCCACTTTCGTTACCATCGTAACATTTGAGTTTAACCTTGCTGCTGCAACAGCTTGATTACCACCTTTACCTCCTGGCCCCATTTGAAATGGACCTCCTAAAACCGTTTCTCCTGCACTTGGGATATGAGGTGTGCGGCTCATTAAATCAACTACATAACTCCCTACTACAACAATTTTTGCCATAACATCCACCTACTTATCTTGTTTTTACATCATCAACATTATCTTCGGTAACTAATGTGTTTTCTAATGTAATTTGTTCATCGACTTCTTCACCAGCTAATGTTTTCATTGCTGCATCTACTGCTTCTTTCCCTAGGAAAAATGGTGGTTCAGCAATTGTTGCATCTAAACGGCCTTCACGAATTGCTTCTAATGCCGGATCAATTGCATCTGTACCTATAACTACAATTTCATCTAATCGTCCTGCGGATTCAATTGCGGATAATGCGCCCATGACCATTTCATCATTTGCTGCATAAACAGCGTCAATTTCACTATTTGCTTGTAAAATGTCTTCCATAACAGACAATGCTTCCCCGCGATCAAAATTAGCCGACTGACTCGCAATAATTTCAAGATTATCTACTGTATCGACATGTTCATTAAATCCTTTACTACGATCACGTCCAACATTAGTTCCTAATACTCCTTGTACTTCGACTACTTTGCCCTCACCTTTTAATTCTTCCTCTAAATAAGTTGCTGCTATTTCTCCAGACTTTAAAGCGTCATATCCTACATGTGTTACAATTTCTCCTTCTGAGGCTTCACGATCAACTGTAATAACTGGAACATTTTGATCATTTGCTAAGAGTGACGCTTGACCTGCTGCATCACTATCAACCGGATTTAAAATTAATAAGTCAATATTTTGTTGCAGTAAATTTTCTACATCTGACATTTGTTTACCTGGATCACCTTGAGAATCAATAACGACCAGATCGATTCCTTCTTCATCTGCCGTTTTTTCTGCACCATCTTTTAAATCAACAAAGAAAGGATTATTTAATGTATTAACTGCCAATCCTATTTTCATATCTGATGCATCTGACTTTTCACCGTTACTATTTCCACCATCATCATTACTACACGCAGCTAAAACTAATACAAACATAATCATGACAACACTTAGAATTTTTTTCATTTGTCCAACCTCCACTATATATCATTATTTTTTAAGATTTGCTAATTTACTATCTATTAAAACTGCTGCTAAGATAACTAATCCTTTAGCGATATCTTGATAAAATGGCGATACGTTTGTTAAATTTAAAATATTATCTAAAACACCCATAATTAAAGCTCCAATTAATGTACCTGTAACGCCACCCTTACCTCCTGCAAGACTTGTTCCTCCAATAATAACTGCTGCAATAGCATCTAATTCCATTCCAGTCCCAGCATTAGGCTGTGCTGACATCAGACGTGAGGTATAAATCAATGCAGACATTGAAGCAAATAAACCTGATAAAGCATAAACAGAAATCTTTACTCGATCCACTGAAATACCAGCTAAGCGAGAAGCTTCTTCATTGCCACCAATTGCGTAAATATATCTACCAAAGGTCGTGTGCTTTAATACCCAATACATAAATGCAAAAATAACAAGCATTAAGACGATGGGGAATGGAATACCAAAAATAGTACCTGAACCAATAAAGCGAAATGCTGGGTTACTAATAACTATTGGATTTCCTTGTGTAAAGACTAAGGTCATCCCTCTAGCAATAACCATTACAGCTAGAGTGGCAATAAATGCGGGTACTTTTCCTTTTGCAATGATAAAGCCATTAAAAGCTCCTAAAACAATACCTACTGCAAGACATGCGATAATAGCAATTGGTAATGAGACACCAGCAGCAATCACACCAGCAAGAATCGCACCTGAAAACGCCATAACTGAACCGACTGATAAATCAATTCCTGCTGTAATAATAACTAATGTCATTCCGACAGACATAATAGCTATGATGGATACTTGTCTAAAGACGTTAAATAAATTATTGGTCGTTAGAAATGCATCTGATAAAAAGCTTGCAACAATAAGTAATAAAGCAAAAATTAATAACACACGGTATTTATCAAGAAAGAGGACGATATCTATCCACTTATTCTTTTTTTCTACATCTTGATTATTTTGCAACTGCCCCGCCTCCTGTAGCGTAATTAAAGATTTTTTCTTGAGTTGCTTCTTCAGCTGTTAATTCACCACTTAATTCACCTTCATGTAAAACAATTGTCCGGTGAGCCATCCCTAGTAATTCTGGCATTTCTGATGAAATTAAAATAATTGAAATGCCTTCTTCTGTTAAATCTTTAATAATTTTATATATTTCTGTTTTTGCACCAATGTCTATTCCTCTGGTAGGTTCATTTAGAATGAGTAATTTTGGATTCGTCTGTAACCATTTACCTAAAACAACTTTTTGTTGATTCCCACCACTAAGTGTACCTACTTCAACGGATGGGTGATGCACTTTTATCTTTAATGCATCAATCCATTTGCTAACGATTGTATCCATTTTTGATTTATTCAAGACACCTGTTTTACCTATCTTGCGGTAAAAAGGCAATAGTAAGTTTTCATAAACAGAAAGGTTTAACACAAGCCCTTCACCTTTTCTATCATCTGTTACTAAAGCAATTCCTGAATCAATGGCTTGTTTAGGTGTTCCTATCGACTGATCAAGAAAAGTAATTGAACCAGTCTGTCGTTTTTCTAAACCAAATAGTGCTTTAGAAAGTGTTGTTTTACCAGATCCAAGCAATCCAGCAACACCAAGCACTTCACCTTTTGCTACACTAAAGGAAACATTATGCAGCTTATCACTTACTGATAAATTATCTACTGTCATCAAGATCTCTTCCTGTGGAATAATCCGGTCAGGGAATAAATCAGTGATATCACGCCCAACCATCATGGAAACCATTTTATCTTCTGTGACATCTACAATTTTTTCTGACCCAATAAAATTACCATCTCTCAGTACAGCAATTCGATCTGCTACTCGCATGACTTCATCTAAGCGGTGCGTAATAAATATTATTCCTATACCTTCATTGCGTAAACTGGTCATTAATCCTAGTAATGTATCGGTTTCTTTTGCATTTAATGTTGCAGTTGGTTCATCCATAATTAAAACTTCTGAATCAAATGATAAGGCTTTGGCAATTTCAATCAACTGACGTTCAGCAACTGAACACTCGGAAATCAATGTGTTAGGTGATAAGTGTTTAATCCCAACTCTTTCAAGAACTGCTACAGTATCTTCTCTCATTTTTTTCCAGTCAATAATCCCAGCAAATTTCTTTTTCTCACGACCAAGATAAATATTTTCAGCTATTGTCATATCTGTAATTAAATTAAATTCTTGGTGAATAATGCTTATCTTTAATTCTTGGGAATGTTTTGGATTTAAAATGGTTACTTTTTCACCTTTTAAATATATTTCTCCTTCAGTCGGGCTAAATACACCAGCAATGATTTTCATTAAAGTTGATTTACCTGCTCCATTTTCACCTAAAAGAGCAACAATTTCGCCTTTATCTACTTCTAAATCAATCCCTTTTAATACTTTAACACCTGAAAATGATTTTTTTATATTTTTCAAAGCTAATAGATGTGACATTTTATTTCCTCCTAACAATTAATATTTAACTGATTTTAATAAACGACACCACTTACCAAAATGACATTGGCAAATGATGTAAATTCACCTGATCGCACTACTCCCCGAGCTGACTTTGTGCGTTCTTTAAAATCAATATGTGATAGGTATTCGATGTCGACATCTTTAAATATGATTAATAATTGTTTATGTAATTTAGGACTAACTGTTTTTATTTCTTCAGCCATAATAACTTTTTCAACAAATAATTCATCAATTACTGTATTTAAGACTTCCAAAAAAGGAACTGTTCCTTCTTTTAAAGCTAAATCTATCCGTGTATTAACTTCTTCAGGTAAAGGTAACCCAGCATCCGTTATTACAATTTCATCCAGATGGCCTGTTTCTGAAATCAATTTATTAAGTCCTGGATGTAATATGCCTGTTTTTTTCATGATTTAGCTCCTTTTTATATTTGATTTTTAGATATTTTTACTTGAATTTCTAATTTTTAAATGTGGTTCTAAAATAATTTCTTTTTTATTTATTTGCTCTAAATCATGCTCTTGCATGCGTTTATATAATAAATCAAATGCAACTTCTCCAAGTTGTTCCATTGGGCGAGCAACTGTTGTTAACTCCGGTTTTATGAAAGTAGCTATTTCAAGATCATCAAAACCTATAAATGCAAGCTCTTCACCTAATTTCCACTTCAACTCTTTAAGTGCTTTGATAACACCTAGGCTCATTAAATTATTGCTGGAGAATATCGCAGTTGGTTTATCTTCAAGTGTATAAAGTTGTTTTGTTAAGTCATAACCACTTTGCTCTCTAAAGTCTCCATCTTTAACCCATTTAGAAAATTCTTTTATTCCATTTTCTTTTAAAGCTTGTTTATAGCCTTTATATCTCTCAATCCCTGGTGTTGTATCTTGTGGCCCTCTAATGATAGCGATTTTTTGATGTCCTTCTGTAATTAAATGTTGGACAGCTTCATAAGCACCTTCTCGATTTCCGATAATCACAGTATCAACTTGATAGTTTTTTAATATCCGATCAACAGCTACAACAGGGATGTTTGCATCAAATAAAGGCTTTAATTGATGCCCTTCTTCATCTGCAGTTGTCACAATCACACCATCCACACCGCGCTGGATAATATGTTTTACGATTTTACTTTCAATCTCTTTAGAATCATTTGAATTACTAAGCGTTGTAAAATAATCTTTTTCTAAGGCTTTTTTTTCAATACTTGAAACTAATTCCGAAAAAAACGGATTACGAATATCTGGAATAATGACAGCAATCGCTTTAGTTTCTTTTTGCACCATACTCCGTGCAACAGCATTAGGAATATAATTGAGTTCTTTTATAGCTTGAACAATTCTATCCTCTGTTTCTTTTCGAACGCCTCCTTGATTGTTAATTATTCGCGAAACAGTTGCTACTGAAACACCCGATAACTTTGCTACATCAACGATTGTTGGTTTATTTCGTCTTGCTTTCAATCAGATAATCT
>CALZEK010000095.1 GCA_945639745.1 uncultured Bacillaceae bacterium | reverse complement strand
TCAGTATCTTGTGGTAATTGCTCTTTAACAGACGCTAACCTTTCTTCTGCTTGTGGCATATCCATTTTATTTGCAACAATAATTTGTGGCTTTTGTATCAAATAAGAACCATATGAAGCTAATTCATGATTAATCCGTGTATAGTCCTCAAATGGATCCCGCTCTTCTTCAAGAGGTGCTAAATCAATGACATGGACAATCAATTTTGTACGTTCAACATGTTTTAGGAATTGAAAGCCAAGCCCAACACCTTCATGAGCACCTTCAATTAATCCTGGTAAATCTGCCATAACAAAACTTCTTCCATCATTTACAGTCACAACTCCTAAATTTGGAGCTAATGTTGTAAATGGATAATCGGCAATTTTCGGTTTTGCAGCACTAACAACAGATAATAAAGTAGATTTTCCGACACTTGGAAAACCAACTAATCCAACATCTGCCATTACTTTTAATTCAACTCTAATTGTTAATTCTTCACCTTTTTCACCATTTTCAGCGATATTAGGAGCTGGATTTCTTGCAGAAGCAAATTTTATATTACCTCTTCCGGCTTTACCACCTTTTACAATGATTGCTTCTTCATTATGAACAGTCAAATCGGCAATTGTTTCATTTGTTTCATCGTTATAGACTGTCGTACCTGGAGGCACTTCAACGATAAGTGGTTCAGCATTTCTTCCATGTTTACTTTTGCTCATACCATTTTGACCACGTTCTGCTTTAAAATGTCTATTGTAACGGAAATCCATTAGCGTTGAAAGACCTTCATTTACTTTGAAGATAATATCGCCACCATTACCTCCGTCGCCTCCGGCTGGACCACCTTCTGGAACATACTTTTCTCTTCGAAAAGCGACAATCCCATCTCCACCATCGCCTGCTTTTACAAATACTTTTGCTTCATCAATGAACAATTTAATCACCTCAATTATTTTTTATTACAAAAAGACTCCATTCCGAAATGGATTGGAGTCTTTAATTGATTCGTTTATGCTTCTAAAGTTTCTGGATAAACACTAACTTTTTTGTTTTTACGACCATTACTTTCAAATTTAACGATACCGTCAATTTTTGCAAATAATGTATCATCTCTTCCTAGTCCTACGTTTTCACCTGGATAGATTGTTGTACCACGCTGACGGAATAAAATAGAGCCACCTGTTACAAATTGACCATCTGCACGCTTTGCTCCAAGACGTTGCGCACGAGAATCACGACCATTTCGAGTACTTCCTGCACCTTTTTTAGTAGCAAAAAACTGTAAATCTAATTTTAACATAGCTTTGGCACCTCCCCTTATTTATCTTGTATTGTTATAAATTCTTTATAATCATTTTCAATCGTTATTAAAGAAATAATCATAGCTTCAAATATAAGTCTTGCTTTTTCTTTTATGTCAGGAGAGATGTTTTTTGGCAATAATACCTTTAAATATCCACCGTCATCATTCATTTCAATATCTAACTCAATATTACATAATGCTGTTACTGCATTAACTGAACCAAAAGAAATCGCAGAGACTCCAGCACACACTAAATCGTAGCCATATGGACCACTTTCTGCATGACCAGACATTTCAAAACCAGTAATTAAGTCTTCTTTTCGATAAACTTTAATTTTAATCATCTAAATTAATACCTTAAGCATTAATTTTATCAATAACTAATTTAGTGTATGGTTGGCGATGACCTTGTTTACGGCTATAATTCTTTTTAGGCTTATACTTAAAGACCGTAATTTTTTTATCGCGACCTTGTTGACTTACTTTAGCAGTAACTGTTGCACCTTCTACATAAGGGACTCCAACTTGAACTGAGTCACCACCAACGAACAACACTTTATCAAAAGTAATTGTTTCATCAGTATCAGCTGCTAATTTTTCAATTTGAATTTCTTGACCTTCTACTACTTTAACTTGCTTACCACCTGTTTCAATAATTGCGTACATGAACTTGCACCTCCTATATTATCTAAGACTCGCCATTAAGGTATTACTGTAATGTAATTAGACCTTCTCTGAGCGGTTGTAGCACGGGTGCTACGTATGAATAACAAAATAATAATACCATATATATTTTTATTAAGCAAGGAGTTAATTTTTAAAAAGACTTTTAATTTTTTTAAAGAAGCTTTTTTCTTCTGTTAAATTTTGTAATGGGACACTTTCACCTAAAATTCTTCTTGCAATATTTCGATAAGAGATCGACACACTTGAGTTTGGTTGAAAAGCAATTGGTTCACCTTGATTTGATGCCGTAATTACATCATCACTATCAGCAACAATTCCAATTAAATCAATCGATAATAATTGAACAATATCATCAATCGCCATCATATTTCCATCTTCCATCATATGATTTCGAATTCGATTTACTAATAAATCAGGTCGCTCAATATGTTCTTCTTGTTCTAATAAACCGATGATTCTGTCAGCATCTCTGACACTTGCCTTTTCTGGTGTAGTTACAACAATTGCTTTATCAGCTGCTACAACTGCATTTTCAAATCCTTGTTCGATACCCGCTGGACAATCAATTATAATAAAGTCATAATCTTCTTTTAATTCTGTTACAATTTTTTTCATACCTTCTTTTGTAACAGCAGATTTGTCACTGGTTTGAGCTGCAGGTAATAGTGATAATGATTCAAATCTTTTATCTTGGATTAATGCTTGGTTTAATCGGCAGCGTCCTGTAATTACATCGACGATATCATAAACGATTCTATTTTCTAGTCCCATAATAACATCTAAATTTCTTAAACCAATATCCGTATCAATTAAACAGACTTTTTTATCCATTAACGCCAAAGCTGTACCTATATTAGCTGTTGTCGTTGTTTTTCCAACGCCACCTTTACCTGAAGTTATTACAATTGCTTCACTCATTCAATAAACTCCTCTCAAAAGCATTTAATTCTTTTTCTAAACGTGGGTATGCTCTTATCTTATTTAAAACTATCTTATTTTCTTCACCTTGAACAGATGCATAATCTAAATAAACACCTTCTGATTCGTAATCTGGAGACCGACTTATATATTCTGCTATTCTTAACTGGGTCGGTTTCATATATGAAGCTGATATAATCGCATCAGTATAACCATGTATACCTGCATGGGCTGTTCCTAATAATTTACCTAATATGAATATATTACCTGTTGCTTCTATTTTACCTCCTGGATTAACATCGCCAATTAAAAGAACACTTCCTTCTGAGCTAATTGTTTGTCCAGATCTAACAACACGGCTATATGTTTTTATTTGTTTTTTAGTAAAGTCGGCTAAAACTTGATCTTTTAACACAAGTTCCGATTCTAATGTCTCAATGTTTAATTTATATTCTTCTTCTAATAACTTTCTTAACTCTTGCTCTTGCTTTTCTTTTAAGTAGCGATAACCTAATTTTACAGTTATTAAAACATTATCACTTTTCATATTTAAATGATTTTTTGCTAAGAATGTTTTTAATTCTTTGAATATCTCTGTAAAAGCAGCTTCATCATTAAGCGTTAAAATAATACCTTCATTAGTACCTTTAATACTAATTATATTAGTTGTCATGACGTTCCACCTCTTTGTCGATATTAATTATATGCTTCATTGCTATATTTAGAAAATATGTATTTAACAATTGGATAGATGACAATTAAGAAAATTACATTTGCAATAATTGTCGGGAATAGTCGATCAAATAAATTATCAAGCCAATAAACATTCGTAATATTAATGATTGTATATACTCCACTAATAACTGCTTCTGCTGTAATAATTGAAAGTATTCCTGTTAAAATTGCCATTATTATATTTTCTTGTAAAATGCGCTTGAGTAATGTAGAAACAAATAAAGAAATACCATATGCAAACATATATACACCTAAGATATCTGTATAAACAATATCGACTAATAAACCGAATATAATCGCATAAATAATAAATACATAGGATTTATCTCCATCATTAAAAAAATTAATTAAAACTAAAAAAATCAATAACCAGTGAGGAACAATGATATTTGATAAATTAATAATACTCTCTGGAAGCAATTCAAGTGCAACACCTTCTGAGACAAGTAGACCAAACAGAATTATCGTTAATATAAAATGTTTCATAATTCTTCGTCCTCATCTATCGCTTCTTCTGTTTCCTCGTCTTCAAGTGTTTTACTTTCCGCTTCATCTTTTTCTATTTCTAGACTCGTTAATAAACTTCGATCAACAACAATAACATTGTTTAAATCATAAACATTAGCAGCAGGTTTTATTAAAGCAGTTTTGGTTAATCCATATTGATCTTGAACAACTTCTTTAATTTCACCAATTAAAATATCGGCTGGATATGATCCACCTAAATTTGATGAAAAAACTTTTTCACCCTCTTTTAATTCTTGTTTAGAATCTTCAATAACTCTAAAAACAAGTGACTCTGTGTCTTGATCATACCTTTCAATTAACCCAAAGGTATCTGCTCCTTTTTCACGTTTAACAATTGCTGATATGCGGTTTAAATTATCAAAACCTGTTAATAACTGAACAGATGATGTTAAATGAGATGATTTTTGAACTTTTCCAATCATTCCCTCAGCAGTGATTACAGCCATGTTTTCCTCAATACCATGCTTTTTACCACGATCAATTGTTATTTGTTCTAACCAGCGTTCTGGTGAGCGAGCGATAACAGTTGCATTAATTGAATCATAATCACGCTTAGATTCATTTAGCTCTAATGCTTTTCTTAATTCACCATTTTCTTTTTCTAATTCGCGATTTTCGAGAGCTAATGTTTTATATTCAGTTATTTTTTCTCTCAGAACTTGATTTTCATCATAAGTCATTTTTAGATTTTGTAGATTTGAAATTGAATCAACTATAAAATCTACTGGTTTATAAGCAATCCCTTGTACCCAACCAACTGAATCTTTTACTAGTTTTTCAGGTGTGGAAAATTTATCTTTATTAGTTAATGAATAACCAATTAAAACAACCATTAAAATAATTCCTATCAGCATGACAAATAATGATTTTCTTTTTAAAAACGACATGTGTACACCTACTTAATTATTTGTTCTTTGTGAAGATATATTTGGATTTGTTCTGAAATGCTGCATATGTTCTAATGATTTTCCTGTTCCGATTGCAACACTATCAAGTGGATTTTCAGCAACAAATACAGGTATTTCAGTTTCTTGACTAATTAACTCTGCTAAATTTCTAAGTAATGCTCCACCACCCGTTAAAACAATACCCCGATCCATTATATCAGCAGATAATTCTGGTGGTGTTTTTTCTAACGTTACTTTTATCGCATTTACTATTTCGTCAACACCATCTTTAAGAACTTGCGAAATTTCTTCTGAAGTAATTTCTTTTGTTTCTGGCAAACCAGTAAGTAAATCACGTCCGCTAACTTCCATATCATTTAAATCATAGGTGACGATTGCAGAACCAATTTGTTTTTTTATTTCTTCTGCTGTTCTTTCACCGATCATTAAATTATATGTTTGACGAACGTGCTTAATAATAGCTGCATCTAGATTATTTCCTGCAACAGGAATAGATCTACTCGTAATTACTCCACCTAATGAAAACACTGCAACTTCTGTCGTACCTCCACCGATATCAACAATCATACTTCCAGTTGGCTCCCAAACGGGTAAATCTATTCCTATTGCAGCAGCAAAAGGTTCAGAAATAGTATAGGCTTCTTTTGCACCTGATTGTTTTGCCGCGTCAATGACTGCACGTTCTTCGATTTCTGTAATACTTGTTGGAACACAAATAACGACATTCGGTTTACCTTTTAGCGCAGAACGTTCTTTACGTGCTGCTTTTAAAAAGTGATTAAGCATAGCTGCTGTTGTTTCATAATCTGCAACAACCCCATTTTTTAGAGGACGAATAATCTTAATGTTTTCTGGTGTGCGACCAATCATAGCTCTTGCATCATTACCTACAGCAACAATTTCACCTG
>CALZEK010000094.1 GCA_945639745.1 uncultured Bacillaceae bacterium | reverse complement strand
ATGAATGAACATTCATTCCTTACTAATTACTAGTCTATCAAATTTACTAAAAAAAAGACATATCTTTTAAAAGATATGTCTAAATATAATCTGTTATATTGTAAATCTCACCATTTCTAATTTCGGTTGCATTTATTAATATATCTACTAAAACACCCGCTACTATCTCTGTGTCTTTTAATAAATTACTTTTTTTATAATTTTTAAAGTTTTCTACTTCAATAAAAGCTTCTTTATCTTGTTTACGGATATGTTTTTGCATATCCGTATCCATAACACCTGGACTAAATGCAAATATTTTATTACCTGTCTTTAAATGATCTTGTTCTTTTCCAACTGTTTTAGTATATGCATCAAGACTAGCCTTTGAGCTTCCGTAAGCACTCCACCCATAAATTGACTTTTGGGCTGCTCCACTTGTCACATTTGCTATCACAAGTTGATAATCTTTTTTTTCATTTATTTTCAAAAATGTATTAATTATTATCATTGGAGATAGTGTGTTGATTTGATAATGTTTAAGTAATTCGTGCGCATCAATTTCTTTTGCTTGATTCATCGGCTCTAACATTCCTGCGTTATTTACAATATAAAAAGTTTCTATTTCAGATTCATTAAGCATTTGAACAATTTCTTTTATCATTTTTTCTACTTCATTTACATCAGTCAAATCAGTTGGTAAATGCACATAATTCATTTTTAATTCTTTTGCTTTTTTTGCTAATTTAATATTATCATGACGTGATACACCTATGACATGTACGTCTGACTCTAATAAATAATGAGCGACTGATTCTCCTAATCCTCTTGAAACACCTGTTACCAAAGCAAATCTCATGATAAATCACTCCTTTTTAAATGTGGACCAATAATGAACTAATGTCTCCATTCCTAAATCGAAACTATTTAGAGGAAAACTTTCATTTGGTGAATGTAGACGGTCATCTGGTGTACCAAAACCTAATAAGACAATTGGATTTCCATATAAATCATCTAACCATTCAACAACTGGAATCGATCCTCCCATCCGAACAAATACTGCTTCTTTGTTAAATGCACGTTTATAACTTTCAGCTGCACGTAAAATAAGTGGATGTGTTGGCTCTACTTTATATGCTTTAGCAGATAGTTTTTCTTTTTTCACTTTTACTTTAACACCTGCAGGTTTATTTTTCATAATATGTTTTTCTAATAAATCTTGAATAAATTCAGGATCTTGATTAGGGACAATTCGACATGTGATTTTAGCAGTTGCAGTTGCTGGAATAATTGTTTTAGTTCCCTCACCTTGATAACCACTATACATACCATTTATTTCAAATGTTGGTCGAGCCATTATATGCTCTTTTACTGTATAACCTTTTTCTGAAACTGTCTGAATTGTACCTGTTGTTTTTAGATAATTTTCCCCTTCAACACTCTTGATTAACTCTCTTTCTTTTTCTGTTAAATTTTCTACATCATCATAAAAACCATCAACAGTTATATATTCATCTATATTTTTCATTGTCGCTAATATTTGAGCAAGTGCCATAGCTGGGTTTTTAACCGCTCCACCATACATACCTGAATGAAGGTCATGGTCTGGACCAGTCACTTCAATTTCAATCCCCGTAAAACCTTTTAGTCCATATAAAATTGTCGGTTGACCTTCAGCAACCATACCCGAATCAGATATGACTGTGAAATCTGCTGCTAATTTTTCTTTATGATTATTTAAATAGACATATAAGTTCTCACTACCGATTTCTTCTTCTCCTTCAATAACAACTTTTAGATTAACTGGTATTTTTCCTTCAGTTTTCATAAAAGCTTCAAATACAGCCAAATGCATAAAAACTTGCCCCTTATCATCACTCGCTCCTCGAGCATATATCCGACCATTTCTTTCTTCTGGGATAAACGGATCACTTTCCCATTCGTCATATGGATCTGCAGGCTGAACATCATAATGCCCGTACAGTAAAACAGTTGGCGCCTCCTGGCCTGCTCCTTTATACTCACCATAAATAATTGGATGCCCCTTTGTTTCAATTGTTTCTAAATGAGAAAAACCTATTTCTTTTAAATAGTCATAAACATATTGACCTGCTTTTTTTACATCTTCTTTAAATGCCGAATCTGTACTAACACTCGGTATCTTTAAAAAATCATAAAGTGCTGTTAAATGGTTCGCTCTATTTTCTTTTAAGTAATTTAATACTGTATTATTCACTATATTTTCTCTCCTTTATTAATAAACATCATGAAAGTAAGTTATTGGAACGTATAAGCCAACTTTCCCTAAATGATCATCATCAATTGTAGCAAAAACAACTCCAATGACCTCTCCAGCTTGATTGATTACAGGACTACCACTATTCCCTCGATAAATAGGTGCATTAATTGCTACAACTGATTGGTCCCAATCCTTTAAATCAAATGCGTCAATAATATGGCCTTGATTTGCTATCCCGGTAAACTTTAGGGGGTTGCCGATAAAATAAATAAATTCATCTTTTTGATATGTTGGATTTTTAGCTAGTTTTAAGTAAGGCGTTGCTTCACCAATATCAATTTTTATCACTGCTAAATCAATTTCTGGAAAGTCCTTTATCACATTACCTTTAAATAAGCCATGCTCAGGTACACCCACATTAACAGTTTCACTACCTTCAATAACATGACTATTCGTTATAATTAATCCATCATCAGAAAATAAAAAACCCGTTCCTTTACTTTCACTTGTTTCAATGACTGTCACTGATTTTTTATATGTTTGAATGTCTTTTTGTTTAGAGAGTTCTGTTGATGTCATTAGAAACTCAATAGCAGGAATCGATAAAGTTTGTGGTAAAAGAGCAACAACATTAAATGCAAGAGCTAATGAAATTAGCCAAAATGCCCATTTAGGAAATCGCCTTTTAGAAAAATGACCTGATTCTTTTTCTTCATTTGCACGAGAAATAGCATTTTCTCTAGCTTTTGCAACTAATTCTTCCATTTCTTCATCATCAATATCTTCAATTAAATCGGTATCTATCACATCTTTATCTTTAATATCAGTACGACCTCCAGATATTATTTAAATTTATCTTACCCTTATCATACCACTTTTTCATTAACACTCCTATGACAACATTTTAAACATAAATAGAGTTTTTTAGATAACTAGTGTGATATAATTAATTAATAAATAATTTGGAGTGATTAATTTGTTTTTAGAAGAAATGTTATCGTTTAATAAAAAATTTGTTGAAGGTAAAGAGTACGAGCAATATAAATCCAATTCTATTCCGAATAAAAAAATGGTGATTTTCACTTGTATGGAGTCAAGACTTGTTGAACTTTTACCAAAAGCGTTAAACATCCATAATGGTGACGTAAAAATGGTTAAAAACGCTGGTGCAATTATCCGCAAGCCTTTTGACAGTATTATTAAAAGTTTACTTGTCGCTGTTTATAATTTGAAAGCGGAACAAATTATCGTCATTGGTCATCATGATTGTGGTATGTCGAATGTTGATACTGATGAATTAGTTGCCAACATGGAATCTAAAGGTATTAGCAAAGAAACACTTAATGCGATTGATTACGCTGGTATTGATGTTCATCAAGAGTTTCATGGTTTTGAAACAGTTGAAGAATCAATTAATCAAAGTGTCGAAATCATTCGTAATCACCCCTTACTCCCAGACTATGTAAAAGTTCACGGTCTTGTTATTGATCCGCACACAGGACAAGTTGACGTAGTTAATCGAGATCCAAAAAGTATTGATTCAGAATTTTAACAGCAAAAACCATTAACTTTTTAGTTAATGGTTTTTTGCTGTACTTTCAATTACATCAATTACTTTATTAAATGAATCAAGCATTTCATTTTGTTTCATTTTATGTGTCATCACAGCACTACTTAAAACTAACTCTTCTAAAGATTTCATTAATGTTTCGCTTGTTAACTTTTCTTCCTCTAAAACCACTGCGTAACCTTGCTTTTTAAACGATTTTGCATTAACTATCTGATCTCCACGACTTGCACCAAGCGAAAGCGGAATTAATAACATTGGTATATTTAATGCTAAAAATTCAAAAATTGCATTTGAACCTGCTCGCGAAATAATATAATCTGTTATTGCAAATAAATCATTTAATTCCTCTTTAACATATTTGTATTGCACATAACCTTCTTTTTGAATGGTTTCATCGATACCATCATCTCCGCAAATATGAATCACTTGATAATTTATTAATAGTATTGATAAATTTTTTCGAATCATATCGTTAATTTTACGTGAACCACCACTACCACCCATAATTAAAATCACAGGTTTATTTTTATTAAGTCCTGTAAATTGATAGCCTGCTGCCTGTGTTCCTGTAATGAGCTCTTTTCTGATTACTGCACCAACGTGTGTTGTTTTTTTAGCAGGCAAATAATTTTCAGTTTCAGGAAATGTAGTTAATATTCGCTTAGCAAATGGTGTTGCTAATTTATTGGCAAGGCCTGGAGTAAAGTCTGATTCATGTATAATTGTCGGAGTTCTTCTTAACCATGCCGCAATAATTACCGGAACAGATACAAATCCTCCTTTTGAAAAAATAACTTGAGGCCGAACTTTTCCAATGATTTTCCAAGATTGATAGATACCTTTTAATATTTTAAATGGATCTTTAAAGTTTTCAATTGACATATAACGTCTTAGTTTTCCAGTCGAAACTCGGTGGTATCTTACATAATCAAAACTATTTATCAGTTCTTTTTCAATACCTGATATTGATCCGATGTAGTCTACTTGCCAATTTTCTTTGTGAAAGTAGGGAATTAATGCCGTATTCACAATAACATGTCCTGCAGTTCCACCACCAGTAAATAATATACGCTGTTCTTCCATTCTTTCGTTCTCCTCTAAAAAAATATTAATCACTATTATAACTAAATTATTTTTTAATTGATACTAATAAGATGAATTCAATAAAATAAAACACCTTTAATGCTTAAATATAAGCTTACATAAAGGTGTTTTATTTGATTGGAAATTATACGCTTATTCTTCATCTATATCAGATATAAGTCCTGATAAAACATGTACTCTTAAAATAATACCTTGCAGTTGTTTTTTATTGTTTACAACAGCTAATGGATAATTTGTTTGAAGTGATTTACTAATTAATTCACTTACATATTCATCTTCATGAACAATTTCAATATTTTTCTTTAAAATATGCTTAATTGATTCATTTTTCTTAATTGCTTTAACTGCATCATCAATCGTAATAATACCAATTAATTCATCTGTTTTATCAACGACAAACAAACTGGATAAACTATGTTCGCGCATTTTCTTAACTGCTTCATTCAAATTCGCTGTAATAGAAAGTTTGACACGTGCTTCAATCATAATGTGTTTTGCTTGAAATACTTTTGATCGATCAATATCTTGAATGAAATCAACAATATAATCATTTTCAGGTTCTTCGATTATCTCTTCAGGCGTTCCTACTTGAACGACATGACCATCTTTCATAACTGCAATGCGATCACCTAATTTAAATGCTTCGTTTACATCATGGGTAATAAATATAATGGTTTTCTTTAACTTTTCTTGAAGGTTTACTAATTCTAATTGCATTTCACGACGAATCAGTGGATCAAGTGCACTAAAAGGTTCATCCATCAATAATATATCTGGATCGTTTGCTAGCGCTCGTGCCAGACCCACACGCTGTTGCATACCACCTGATAATTGATTTGGATATTGATCTTCATATCCTTTTAATCCAACTAATTCAATATTTTTAAGTGCAATTTTTCTTCGCTCTTGTTTTGACATTTTTCTAATTTCTAAACCATACTCTACATTAGATAAAATTGTTCGATGATCAAACAAACCAAAATGTTGAAAAACCATCGCTATTTTTTTCTGACGCACTTCTTTTAATTTACTTTTACTCCCTTTAGCTATATCTTCTCCATCAATATAAACAGCACCAGTAG
>CALZEK010000093.1 GCA_945639745.1 uncultured Bacillaceae bacterium | reverse complement strand
GGTGGTAGTGAAGTTTATTTTTATATACCCATCAAACAAGGAGGACAAAATTCTAATGAAAATGAAAATCATGATAGCCGAAGATGAAGAATTAGCTAAAGAGGAACTCGTTTATATGTTAGAAAAAGAAAAAGATGTTGAACTTTGTCCAAGTGCTGAAACAGGTGAAGAATTAATCAATCTTTATTTTGAACATAAACCAGATGTGCTCATCTTAGATATAGAAATGCCAGGTATTACTGGTGTTGATGCTGCACGTCAAATTTTAAAAACAACTAAAACACCACCCTTTATCGTTTTTACAACTGCTTATGATAGTTATGCAGTAGAAGCTTTTGATTTAGAAGCAATAGACTATTTATTAAAACCTTTCGATCAGATTCGTTTTCAACAAATGATGGAAAGATTGAGAAATAGAGTAAGTGAATTAGGTGAGCCAATAAAACCAAAAGAAATTGATGTAAAAACATCAACAACAAAGAAGCTTTTAATTGATGATGGTGAGAAAATGATTGTTATATCACCAGAAACAATATATTATGCAGTGCCGTCAGATCGTATGTTAGAAATATATACTGAAGAAAAAGTAATTGAAAGTAAATTAACATTACAAGAATTAGAGAAGAAATTAACAGGATTACCTTTTTTTAGGACGCATCGAAGTTATTTAGTTAATTTAAATCAAATATTAGAAATTACACCTTGGTTTAATGGAGCTTACAATATTACCCTTAAAGATCAAAATAAAACAACAATACCAGTAAGTCGATCTGCAAGAAAAGGCTTATTTGAAAAGTTTGGCAATTAAAAAAGAGTTGTCTAAACGTCTAAAGCGACATTTCAATCAAAATTTAAGGCAACTCAGACAATATAATTTAAAAAAGAGCTTTAGATTGTTATAATTCTTTGTACGTTAATTAAAGCGTTTACATTTAATTTAAAACATGGGGGGAGATTAAGTTATGGTTGAGTATAATGATAAATATGAGTATATTAGAATCGAACAAACTGAGGAATTTAAAGAGTTAAAGAGAAAAAAATATCGTTTTATATTCCCAGTGCCGTTAGTATTTATTGCATATTATCTATTTTTTATCGTAATGTCAGCTTATGCACAAGATTTCATGGCACAACCACTATTAGGTAACTTAACAACAGGTTATTTATTTGGGGTATCGTACTATTTAGTCATTTGGGGTCTTGCTTTTGTATACGTTATCAAAGCACGTCAATACGATAAATTAGTTGATGAAATTATCGAAAAATATACTGATGGAGAAGGGACTGTATAATAGTGGATATTGCAAAAATATTTGGTCTTTTATTATTTGGAGCTATTATTGTATTAACAATGTACGTTACATATCTAGCATCTAAGAAAACAAGTGGAACAGGAGATTTCTATGCTGCAGGTCGTTCTCTAACTGGATTTCAAAATGGTTTAGCGATTGCAGGAGATTATTTAAGTGCTGCATCATTCTTAGGGATTGCAGGTTTAGTAGCACTTTATGGTTATGATGGGTTTATGTATTCGATTGGTTGGTTAATGGGTTACGTTATTGTATTATATATTATTGCAGAACCGTTTAGAAACTCAGGTAACTTTACGGTTGCCGACGTTATCTCTTATCGATTAAATCAACGTCCAGTTAGAACTGCAGCAGCAGTTGTAACAATGGCGATAACAATGTTTTATATGATTTCACAGCTTGTTGGTGCAGGAGCAATTATAAATTTACTTATTGGAATTCCTTATGAATTATCACTTATTATTGTTGGAGTATTAATGATGATTTATGTTTCACTCGGTGGAATGCTTGCAACGAGTTGGGTACAAATTATAAAAGCTGTACTTTTAATGGGTGCCATGGCAGTCATGTTGATCTTTATTGCTGTTATCTTTAACTTTAATTTATCTACATTATTTGGTGATTTATCAGAAATTACAGTAGATGGTAATCAGTTCTTACATCCAGGTAACTTATATACAGATCCAATTGATCTATTATCACTTGGTCTAACGCTTATCTTAGGTACAGCAGGATTATCACACTTATTAGTTAGATTCTTTACTGTACCAACTGCACAAGCAGCTCGTTCATCTGTTGTTTGGGGAATGATTATTATTGGTACATTCTACTTCGTAATTGCAGTTATTGGTTTTGCATCAGCAGCACTAGTTGGTGAAGAAGCAATTAACGCAGCAGGTGGTGGCGGAAACATGGCTGCCCCGTTACTAGCTCAAGTATTAGGTGGAGGAGCTGGAACAATAGGTGGAGAAATCTTCATGGCTGGTATTTCAGCAGTAGCATTTGCGACAATTGTTGCCGTAGTTGCTGGACTTGTAATTACAGGAGCTGGAGTATTCGCTCATGATATTTATACAAACGTTATTATGCGCGGTAAAGTTGATAGTAAAAAACAATTTAGAGTTGCACGTATTACATCTATTGTAATTGGTGTATCATCAATTATTCTAGGTATTTTAGCAAAAGATTTTAACGTTGCTCAGTTAGTAACGTATGCATTCGCAGTAGGTGCAAGTGCAAACTTACCTGTTATAATCTTTTCAATTTACTGGAAGCGATTTAACACACCAGGTGCAGTAGGTGCTATGTTATCAGGTACAGCAATTACAGTACTATTAATCCTAATTGGACCAGAAATAATGGGAGACGCAGCAATATTCCCATTAACTAATCCAGGAATTGTTTCAATTCCTGCAGGATTTGCAATTGCAGTAATTGTTTCATTACTTACAAAACCAGATAATAAAGATGACATGTTTGCCGAAATGTCAGTTAGATCTCATACTGGTATTGGTGCAGAATAAGTTAATAAAAGTAGAAAAGGATAAGAGATTAAATCTCTTATCCTTTTTTATTTGAAATTTTTAAAGGGTATTTCATCGATTAAATAATGATTTAAGTGCTTTTGATTAATTTTATAACCGATACCAAAATGATTAGATTGTTTAATTTGACCATTTACTAAGGTAATTTCAGGGATAATAATGTCTTTATACCAATAATCTCGTGATGCTCCAGTATCACCTGGCAAATTAAATCCAGGTAAACTTGATAATGCTATATTATGAGCGCGTCCAATACCAGCTTCTAACATGCCGCCACACCACAAATCAATATTGTGCATTAAACAATAATCATGTATTTTTATTGCTTCAGTTAGGCCACCTACACGACCTAATTTTAAATTAATAACTTGACAACTACCTAATTTATGAGCTAATTTAACATCTTCTAAACTGTAAATACTTTCATCTAAACAAAGAGGTGTTTTTAGCTCTTTTTGTAAAACAGCATGTTCAGAAATATCGTTATGTCCCAGGGGTTGTTCAATCATTAATAAATTATAATCGTCAAACTTTTTTAAGTGTTCAATGTCTTTTAACGAATATGCAGAGTTAGCATCAACCATTAAAGGAAGTAAAGGAAAAACAGAACGGACTTTTTTAATAACATCAATATCATGATTTTTTTTAATTTTAATTTTTACTCTTTTAACACCGAGATTAACATGATGTTTTATTTTATTAATTAATTGAGATGTGTCTTCTTCAATACCTAAACTAACACCAGCATCTATATTTACTTGAGTACCTCCAATAAGCTTATATAGCGGTAATTTTAATTGTTTTGCATATAAATCCCAAATGGCTGTTTCAAGTGCGGCTTTAGCCATATTATTACCTCTAATAACTTTAAATATTTCTGGTACGTCATTAGGGTGAGAAATAGGATTTGTTTTTAAAAGTGGAATTAAAAAATCTCGCATGACATGTAAAGTTGTTTCGGTTGTTTCTTCCGTATACCAAGGGCTAGAAAATGCAACTGACTCACCAAAGCCAATTTCTCCCGTATTATCATGTATTTCAATAATAAAAAAATCTTTATCTTGAACAGTGCCAAAGCTTGTTTTGAAAGGATTTTTTAAAGTCATATTTACTCTTTTTAATATTATTTTTTTTATATTTAATGCCATAAAATCACTCCTTTTACTAGTATACATGAAAACCCCTTAAACACTTTAATGTTTAAGGGGTATCATTTGTTATTTTTTTAAATACTTGGCAAGATGTTGCGTCTTTACTAGAACAACGAGAACATTTATTTATATTTACAAGATCTAATGCGTAATTAACTGCTTCTGTCGTATTGTCAAAAAAGTATTCACTTCCAATATCATCATATAAACCACTTCTTTTTAGCATATTTAAAGGTCCTTCAGGTAATTCGGCAATGAGAACAGTGCCACCTAATTTAACAAAATCATTAATAAGAACTGCTAAATTATCTTCAGCAGTGGCATCAATTAATGAAACGTATTTCATTTTTAAGATTAAGACTGAAGGACGTTCGTTAATTGATCTTGTTAGGGCAGCTTCAAAACGATTTGCAACACCAAAAAATAAAGGACCTCGTATTGTAAAGCTAGCAATTTCTGGACATTCATTAGCACTTAATTTATCTTCTGTTAGATTATTATCCTGACGATCAATTGTTAGTTTATCTACTTCTAATACTGAACTTATTCGTTTAACGAAAGATACCATGGCTAACAAAAGGCCAACAGGAACAGCAACAGTAAGATTAACGAAAACCGTAAGTAAAAAAGTGGTAACTAAAACAAGTGAGTCTCCTGTCCGTAATTTAATAATCTGAGCAAATGATTTTATCTCACTCATATTATAAGCAACGACCATTAATATGGGTGCCATGCTTGCTAAAGGTATATGTGATGCGTATGGTGCAAATAATAGTAAGGTAAGTAAAACAAATAAACTCTGAAAAATTCCCGATAAGGGACTGAATGCACCACTTTTAATGTTGGTTGCAGTCCGGGCAATTGCTCCTGTAGCAGGAATACCACCAAATAAAGGGGTAATTATATTCGCTAAACCTTGTCCGAAAAGTTCTTTGTTTGATCTGTGCTGTTTACCAGTCATACCATCTGCAACAACAGCAGATAGTAAAGATTCAATTCCACCAAGCATAGCGATAACAAAGGCGGGTTGCCAAAGATATAGAAGTTTCTCAAAAGTAATCTTAGGAAAGCTAAAGCTAGGAAGAGATTGTGAGATACCTCCAAAAGCAGATCCAATTGTAGCAACTTTACCCGGGAAGATAAGAACACTAATAATTGTCGGTATAATTAAAGCAACGAGTAAGACAGGAATCCTAGGAAAGATATTAGGCACAAAAATAATTAAAGCAAAACCAATCAAGGCTATTATGATACTAAATAAGTTGACAGTATTAATATTAGATATAATTTCGAGAATATTTTGATGAAAGTATTCTTTTTTTTCTAAACCTTCAATACCTAGAAAGTTTTCAATTTGTCCTGAAAATATAATGACTGCGATTCCTGAGGTAAATCCGATTGTCACTGATCTTGGAATATAAGTAATTAAACTACCGAATTTAAATAAGCTCATTAGCATTAGCATAATACCTGCTATAAATCCAGCAATTAAAAGATCTTCATACCCATATTGCAAAACAATAGCAAGTAGAATAGGAATGAATGCTCCAGTCGGACCAGCAATTTGAAATCGTGATCCACCAAATAAAGCAACAATTAATCCTGCTATAATAGTTGTATAAATACCATATTCTGGTTTTACCCCAGATGCGATAGCAAAAGCCATTGCTAAAGGTATTGCCACCACACCAACCGTGACACCTGCAACAAGGTCGTTTTTAAGATGAGTTGGCGTTAATCCTTTAAAGCGATTATCTGTAAACAAATTAACGGGTCCACTCCTTTTCGTAAATAATTAAGTCATAAAGTATAATAAATACAATGTCTCTTATAATCATATCATAAACTGTTACAATCAACAAATAAAACTGTTATATAACAAGAAAAAAGATAAAAAAGGGTTGTAGTATAAATTAAGTAGCTGTAAAATAATAACAATACAAGTAAAGGAGGATGTTTTATGTTAAAAGACTTTA
>CALZEK010000092.1 GCA_945639745.1 uncultured Bacillaceae bacterium | reverse complement strand
AACACTTTGGAAAATGATCAAGTTATCCAAAAGTTTTTAACCGACCATCCTGAATTTGAAGTCGATCCTAATTTTGCTAAAGACTTACCAAAAGAAGTAATTGAAAATAGTCGTATCACAGATTATGGTATTCAATTATTTCCTTTTACTATTAACTCTGATGGTTTTTTTATGACTAGGTTACAATATAGAAATTAATATAATCTGAGTAGTTAATAGGAGTGAGTAACGTGAGAGGTTTTTTTAAAACGGATAAAGGGCAGGTTCGTCATGTTAATGAAGATTATGGTGGAATTTATCAAAATAAACAAAAACAGTCTTTAGCAATCGTTGCTGATGGTATGGGTGGTCATCAAGCAGGTGAAGTAGCTAGTCAATTAACAGGTGAATATTTCTCTGATCTATGGCAAAAAAAAGAATTAATAACAACAGCTAAACAATCAGAAGAATGGTTATTAAAGCATATTGAAAATGTAAATTTAAAAATTCTTGAATATGCTCAAAAGAATGAAAAATATAGTGGTATGGGAACGACGATTGTTGCCGCAATATGTACTGCGACATTTATTACAGTCGCTCACGTTGGAGATAGTCGAGCATATTTATTAAATCGTTCAGGTTTTAAACAATTAACAGAAGACCACTCATTAATTAACGAACTTGTAAAGTCTGGTGAAATCAGTGAATTAGATGCTCAAACACACCCTAAAAAAAATGTTTTATTAAAAGCCCTAGGAACTAACAAGGCCGTTAAAGCAAAGATTAAAACTATAAATTGGGAAAAAAATGATCGCTTATTACTTTGTTCAGATGGTTTATCTAATAAAGTAACTCATGAAGAGTTAAAAATAATTTCTGGAAAAATTAATTCAGAAAAAGATATGAAACAAAAATTTGTAGATTTAGCTAATGCACGTGGTGGAGAAGATAATATTAGTATTGCACTTATAATTAATGAAGGTTTAAAAAAAGTAGGTGATTACTAATGTTAGAAGGTCAATTGCTTAATGAAAGATATAAAATTAAGTATGTCATTGGCGGAGGTGGAATGGCCAATGTTTATGCTGCAGATGATTTAATATTGAATCGTCGGGTAGCAATAAAAATATTAAAGCTAGAGTATGCTAATGACTTAGAATTCATTGAAAGATTTGACCGAGAAGCACAAGCAGCAACTAGTCTTAACCATCCAAACATTGTTAATGTTTACGATGTCGGCGAAGAAGAGAATATAATGTATATTGTTATGGAATTAGTTCAAGGGATGACTTTAAAGGAATACATTCAAACAAAACATCCACCAGATATAAAAGATGTGGTTAGAATTATGATTGAACTAACAGAAGCAATTAATCACGCACATGAACATGATTTAATCCATCGTGATATTAAACCTCAAAATATATTATTAGACCAAAATGGAACTGTAAAAGTAACAGACTTTGGTATTGCAATAGCATTAAGTGCGACAGCATTAACTCAAACAAATTCGATCTTAGGCTCTGTTCATTATTTGTCACCAGAACAAGCGCGTGGTGGAATAGCAACAAAGCAATCAGATATTTATGCGTTGGGAATTGTATTTTATGAATTATTAACAGGGAAACTACCTTTTACTGGTGAGACAGCAGTTTCTATTGCACTTAAACATTTACAAACAGAAACACCATCTGTTAAAGAGTTTAATAATAATATCCCACAAAGTATTGATAATATAGTCAAAAGAGCAACAGATAAAAATCCACTAGCTCGATTCGATTCTGTTATTCAATTTAATGAAGCTTTACTTGATTGTCTTAATCCAAGTAAGCAAGATGAGACAGTCTATCAGTCCTCTATAAGTAGAGGAGAAGATACAAAAATAATTCCACTTAAAAAATATAATGAAGTTAGTAATGAATTAGAAGAAACAAAACAACTTGAACAGTATAAAACTAAAAAAATAAAACCTGTAAATCAAACAAAACGAAATAATAGATTCAGAAAACCCTTTATAGTTTTATTAATAATTAGTTTTATGACCCTTATAGGATTTATTATGTTTGTAATTACACAACCTAAAACTGTTATTATTCCAGATGTTCAAGGTAAAGAGTATGAAAAAGCAAGAGATGAATTAGAAGCATTAAATTTAAAAATAGAAAGAAAATTAATCTTTTCAGATGATTATGAACCTGAATTAATTGTGCGATCTAATCCAAAGGCTAGTCGATCAGTAAAGGAAGAATCCATCATTACATTGTTTGTGAGCGATGGCAAAGAGCCAATAGAAATGATGGATTATTTGGGCGATAATATTAATCAAGTAGAAAAAGTATTAAAAGACGCAGGTTATAATGATGTCATGTATTATGAAAAATCATCAGATAAGCCTTCAGGTGAAATTATCAATCAAGTACAACCTAAACCAAAGAAAAAAGTCGTACCAAGTGAAACAACAGTTATTTTTGAAGTAAGTCAAGGACAAAAAACAATGATATTTGATGATTTTATAGGGAAAAATAAAGACGTCTTAACTGGATATGCTGAGATACATAATATAAAAGTAGATATTTCTGAAGAATATTCAACTACAATTGATAAAAATTATATTATAAAACAAAGTCCAGCACCAGGAACAGAAATTGAAGCAGATTCTACTGTTTCAATTACGATATCAAAAGGTGAAAAAGAACTTGAATCTCGTATTCAAACTGAAAAATTTATCGTATCTGTTGATAAAGATAATGATGAAGAGCAAGAAATTGTAATTTATGTAGATGATCTAGAAAACGAATTAACAAATATCTTTAAAGAAGATATAATTAATCAAGATAAAGAGTATGAAATAGAATTGAAAATAGAAAAAGGTAAAAATGCTGAATATAAAGTAGAACGCAATGGTGAAGAGGTAATTAATAAAACAATATCTTATAAAGAGGGTAGTTAAATGGCAGAAGGACAAATTATAAAAGCATTAAGTGGATTTTATTATGTTAAATCAGAGAATGAAATTTATGCTTGTAAAGGTAGAGGTTTATTTAGAAAACAAAAAATAAATCCACTAGTAGGAGATCACGTTTTATTTGATATAACTGAAAACAAAGAAGGTTATGTACAAGAGATTAAGCCTAGAAAAAATGAACTTACCAGACCACCTATTGCTAATTTAACACAAGCAATAATTGTTACATCAGCTACAGAACCTGATTTTAGCTCATTACTTTTAGATCGCTTTATAAGTCTTATGGAAGCTAAAAGAATAAAAACATATATCGTCGTGACAAAAATTGATTTAGCTACAGAAATAGAATTAGCCAAAATAAAAGATTATCAGCGAGCATATGAAGAGATTGGTTATGACACAATTTTAGTGTCTTTAAATGAAAGACAAGAATTACCAGAAATAGAATCAAAGTTTAAAGATGAAACAACTGTCATTGCTGGTCAAACAGGAGTGGGGAAATCAACTTTACTTAATATTATTGATCCTAAATTAAATTTAAAAACAGGAATAATATCAACTAGCTTAGGGCGTGGTAAGCACACTACAAGACATGTCGAACTTATTGAAATAAATGGTGGTCTTGTTGCAGATACACCAGGTTTTAGTCAATTAGATTTAATTGACATCGATGTAGAAGAGCTAACGGATACCTTTGTAGAAATGAAAGAAATAAAAAGTGAGTGCCGTTTTCGTGGTTGTTTACATGATAAAGAACCGCAGTGTGCAGTTAAACAAGCAGTTGAGACTGGAAAAATCAACACATTTCGCTATCAACATTACTTAACATTTTTGCAAGAAATAAAATCTAGAAAGCCGAGGTATTAATTATGATAAAAATAGCACCATCAATTCTCTCAGCAGATTTTGCTAAATTAGGTGAAGAAATTAAAGATATAGAAGAAGGAGGAGCAGATTACGTCCATATTGATGTAATGGATGGACATTTTGTACCTAATATTACAATTGGACCATTAATTGTTGATGCGGTTAAACCCATCACGAAATTACCATTAGATGTTCATTTAATGATCGAGAATCCAGATAATTATATAAAAGATTTTGCAAAGGCTGGAGCAGATATCATAACAGTTCATCAAGAAACATGTCTTCATTTACACAGAACAATTCAATTAATAAAAAAAGAAAATGTTAAAGCAGGAGTTGTTATTAATCCAGGAACACCTGTAACAATGATAAAAGAAGTTTTAAATAATGTAGATCTTGTATTAGTCATGAGTGTGAATCCAGGTTTTGGTGGTCAGACATTTATTCACGAGACACTTTCTAAAATAGAAGAGATTGATTTTATTAGAAAAGAAAATAATTATCAATTTGAATTACAAGTTGATGGTGGAGTTAATGTTGAAACAGCAAAGCTGTGTGTTGATGCTGGTGCAGATGTATTGGTTGCCGGTAGTGCAGTCTTTAATCAGTCTGATCGTAAAAAAGCAATACAAGATATAAAAGAAGCAATAAAAAAATAAGGTATAATAAAAGCACCCTATTATAAAATAGAGGTGCTTTTACTTACCATATTTTGAGTCCATATTAGACACGCTCTACTTTACCTGATTTAAGGGCACGAGCAGAAACGTATACACGTTTAGGTTTACCATCAACCATGATTCTAACTTTTTGAACGTTAGCTTTCCATTTACGTTTTGAACTGTTGAGTGCGTGTGAACGATTATTTCCAGTACCAGTTCCACGACCAGTGATAACACATCTTCTTGACATATAAAAAACCTCCTAACTATCTACATATAGCCTTCAATTACCTATTATAATTTATCATATCTACAGAAATAAAGCAATATGAAAGTAATTTAAGTTTATTAAAGATTGTTTGCTTGTGTAAATAAGTTGCCTAATAAAAGAATATTTTCAAAGTTAGTTAATTATAACTGTTCAAAATGGTTTACATGTAGTATTATATATGATGTTGAAAAAATGAAGTAATTATTAAAATATTTTAATGTATTTGAGGAGGATTTATTTTGTCTACACGTTTATTGACAGGTAAGATGTTAAAGAAAATGATTGAATTGGCTCAAAAACATCTCTTAAATAATAAAGAAAAAATTAATGATTTAAATGTATTTCCAGTTCCAGACGGTGATACTGGAACAAATATGAGTTTAACAATGACTTCAGGTTTAAAAGAAGTCAATGAAATTACTAATGATAACGTTTCAGAAGTAGCTGCAGCATTTTCTAAAGGTTTATTAATGGGAGCACGTGGTAACTCAGGTGTTATTTTATCACAAATTTTTAGAGGATTTAATAAAGGCTTAGAAAAAAAGGAAACTGTGAGTTCAGTTGAATTAGCTAAAGCATTTGAAAATGGTGTGACAATGGCTTATCAAGCAGTAACAAACCCAGTTGAAGGAACTATTCTAACTGTTGTTAAAGATGCAGCAGAGATAGCAAAACAAGCTGATGAAACAACTGCGATAATTGATTTAATGACTTTAATCACTAAAGAAGCACAAAAATCTTTAAATCATACGCCTGAGCTTTTACCCGTATTAAAAGAAGTAGGTGTTGTTGATTCAGGTGGTAAAGGATTATTAGTTATTTATGAAGGATTTTTAGCTGCTTTAAAAGGTGAAGACATCACGAGTAATGATGAAGAAGTTGAATTCGAAGCTGAAATAAAAAATGAACATGAACAATCAATCCAATCATATATTGATGTTGGATCAATTGAACATGGCTATTGTACAGAATTTATGGTTGATATAAATGAAGATATATTAAAAACTGATAAATTTGATGAACAAAATTATCGTCGAGAATTAGAAGGATACGGTGATTCATTACTTGTTGCAGCAGATGAAGGTATAGTAAAAGTTCATATTCATACTGAAACACCGGGTGATGTGATGTCATTTAGTCAAAAATTTGGTGATTTAATGAATATTGATATTGAAAATATGCGCAAACAATATGAAGCTATTATAAAAGCTGATCAAACAAAAGAAAAAAAATATCCACCTGTTGATGTAGCGAAAATTATTGTTTCTTCTGGTAATGGAATTAATTCAACATTTGAAAGTATCGGTGCAGA
>CALZEK010000091.1 GCA_945639745.1 uncultured Bacillaceae bacterium | reverse complement strand
CTAGCTCCTGCTAAGTATGCAGAAATGTTAGGTGAGAAAATTGATAAATTTAATACCAATGTATTTTTAGTTAACACAGGTTGGACTGGTGGCGTTTACGGTGTTGGTGAAAGAATGCAATTATCTTACACGCGCGCAATGGTTCATGCAGCACTTGAAGGTGAGTTAAATACTGTTGAAACTGTTAAAGATGAGATATTTGGCCTAAACATTCCAGCACACGTTCCTGGAGTTCCAGACGAAGTACTTATCCCTCGTAATGCTTGGGGTAATGCTGATGGTTATGATGCAGAAGCTCAAAAACTAGCTGAATCATTCCATGAAAACTTTAAAAAGTTTGAAGCTCAAGCAAGTGATGAAATTAAAGCAGCAGCACCAACTTATCGTCCATAAATAAAAAATCTAGAGTAGATAATCTACTCTAGATTTTTTTATTTGTTTTAATTTTTTGAAGACAATAAGTGAGAACACTATCCTTCATCATAAAACTAAATTTAGAATTAGTTTTAATATCTTCAGGTAACTTTTTAAAAATAACTGGACCTTCTGTCTCAAAATATGTCGGTTGTTCAATTAATTTGTCTACTTCAGCATAGTAAACATTTTTAATTACATGACCACCTTTTCCGACAACGTAATACTGAGCAAGATAATCAATTTTCTTTAATACAGCCCCTGTTTCTTCCATTACTTCACGAATTGCTGCTTCTTTAGCTCTTTCTCCAGGTTCTACTTTACCACCTGGAAATTCATACCCACGTTCTTTATGTTTTGTTAATAACCATTCATCTCGGTAACGACAAATAACCCAAACATGTTTTGGTTGCTTAGAAAATGGATGATCTTTAAAGGATAATTTAACTTCATTATGATAAAAATCAGTAAACACATGCATTTATAACAGCCTCTTTACTTTATTGTTTGTTTTCTACATTTCATCATATCACATTTAGTCATCGTTTACTTTAAAGCACTTATTTTTCTAATTCAAAACGTTTAATTTTATTTGATGCAGTTCTTGGTAATTGAGTGAGATAATGAAAAGCTTTAGGTTGTTTATAAGATGCTAATTTACCTTTTAAGTATTTTTTAAAATCTGGTAGATCATTTGGATTATTTAAGACAATGTAAGCAATCGGGACATGACCATATTTTGCATCTTCTTGTTTAACAACAGCTACTTCTTTTACATTATCATGATTTAATAAGACATTTTCAATTTCAGTAGGATAAATATTTTCACCAGCTGAAATAATTAAATCTGATCGACGATCGACAACATATAAAAATCCTTCATCGTCTAAATATCCTAAGTCACCTGTTTTTAACCAACCTTTTGTAAATGATTTTTGACTTGCCTGGGGATTATTAAAGTATTCATTAATAACCATTGGGCCTTTTACAAGAATTTCACCGATACCATGACTTGAATTTGCAATTTTTACTTCAGCAGACATTAAAGGTTTTCCAGCTGAGCCTAGCTTTCTTATATTGTCACGGGGACTAAGTGTCACAATTTGTGAACTTGTTTCAGTCATTCCATAAGATTGTACAAGCGGTATTTGTTTTTCCTTTATTTGTTCTAATAATACTTCTGGCACTGAGCCGCCTCCAAGTAATATCGAACGTAATTTGTTTGGAGCTTGATGGCTTTCTGAAGTTTTAATAAAATCAGCAAGCATTAAAGTAACGAGCGATGCTATCGTGATTTCTTTATGATAAAGTGCATTAAATAGTTTTTCTTTCGTATATTTAAGTAATAAATAAACTGGCATGCCATAAATAGCACTTTTTATAAATACAGAAAAACCCCCTACATGAAACATCGGCAGAGGTGATAACCACTTATCATCTTCATGGAGTCCAAGGTTTAAACTTGAATTAATTGCACTCCACCAATGATTGCCATAAGTATGACCGACTGCTTTTGGTAAACCTGTTGTTCCTGATGTATACATGATTGTATATATGTCTGCTAAATCAATTGATTCATTTAAAATTATATCTTGATTAACCGGTAATTTTTTTATTTCTTTAAAAGTTTTTATCTGTGGTACAATTAAGTTTTTATCTTCTATTAGCTCTTCTCTTGTAATTAGTAATTTTGCTTCACTATCTTTTAATTGATAATTTAATTCGTCGCTCGTTAAACGCGTATTTAATAAAACGACAATAATATCTAAATAGCTTAAGGCATGAATAGTCATTAACATGTCTAAGGAATTTGTAGATAATATGGCCACACGTTCATTGCGTTTTAACGGGAAGTTTGATATTTGCTTAGCAATTCGTTGTGATTGTTCGTACAATTCACTGAAAGTCAGACATACTGAATCATCAATCTCGACTGCTAATTTATCAGGTGAGAGTTCTGCTTGTTTTTTCAACCAATGCGGGATTACTTCAGCCATTAAAAGACCTCCTTTATTTAAAATCTAAAAAACCTTTGCTATTTTTAAATAGCAAAGGTTAAATGTCGCTTAAGGGAAGCGAGGGAATTGATCGAAATCAGGCTTACGCTTTTCTTTAAATGCGTCGCGTCCTTCTTTTGCTTCATCTGTTGTGTAATAAAGTAATGTTGCATCTCCACCTAATTGTTGAAGACCTGCTAAACCATCTGTATCAGCGTTAAATGACGCCTTTAAGAAACGCAGTGCAGTAGGTGAATTCTCTAATATTTCTGAACACCACTGTAATGTTTCTGATTCAAGTTCTTCAAGTGGAACAACTTTGTTAACCATGCCCATTTCATAAGCTTCTTCAGCGTTATATTGACGACATAGATACCAAATTTCACGTGCACGTTTATGACCAACCATACGCGCTAAATATCCTGCACCATATCCAGCATCAAAACTACCAACACGAGGACCCGTTTGACCAAAAATAGCATTATCTGCTGCAATTGTTAAGTCAGTAACGATATGTAAAACATGACCGCCACCAATTGCGTAACCTGCTACCATTGAAATAACTGGTTTTGGAATTGTACGGATTAAACGTTGTAAGTCCAACACGTTTAAACGTGGTACTTCATCAGTTCCAACATATCCACCGTGTCCACGAACTGACTGATCTCCACCTGAACAAAATGCTTTGTCGCCTTTTCCTGTTAAAATAATCACACCAATTTGTGAGTCATCACGCGCGTCTGTAAATGCTTCAATCATTTCATTTACAGTAAGTGGTGTAAATGCATTTCTTTTTTCCGGACGATTAATCGTCACTTTAGCAATACCATTATGTTTTTCATAAATGATTTCTTCAAACTCTTTTACTTTATTCCATGTAACTGTCTTCATTTATTGCACCTCTTTTATGTATTTTTTCATGACATTTCTTGCAAATGCTTATGAACTACTTGAATAAATTTAGCTTCTTGTTCTAAATGAACACAGTGCCCAGCTTTCTTTATTGTATATAATTTTGCTGCTTTATACAACTCATTTATCTGTTTATTAATTTCAATAAATTTAACATCTTCACTACCTACAATTAAAGTTAGTGGAAAATCGATATTTTCTAGTTCATTCCAAAGTGATTCTTGTGTACCCGTTCCCATATATATAAGTGACTTTGCCAATCCAAATGGTGATTGACTTAAGCGTTCTTTCCTAATTTGATTTTGGACAGGTAAGGGTAATTTCTTTTGTGTCTTAAATAATGGCAAATCTTCCCAGTCATTAACAAAACTTTCAATACCTTTAGTTTGTATATTTTCAGCAAGCGCCTTATCTGCCACTTGACGTTGTCTTTTTAAATCAATATCAGCAATACCTGGTGAAGCACTCTCTAAAATTAAAGATTGAATCATTTGAGGGTAATAATGTGCAAAAGACAAGGCTGTTCTTCCACCCATTGAATAACCTAATAAATGAATCTTGTTAATCTTTAATTCGTCTAATAAGGCTTTAAAATCATCGCTAAAATGACGCATTGTTTTACCTTGTTTGATTCGAGTCTCGCCATGTCCTGGTAAATCAATTGTTAGAACTTGATATTTTTCACTTAATTCAGCAACCAATTTATTCCATGTATTTTGTGTACTCGTAAAGCCATGAAATAATGCAATCACTTCACCTTGACCTACTAAACGATAAGTATAAGTATCTTGGTTAATTGTAAAAGTTAAATTATTCATCTTGATCAGCTTCTAAAATAACTCGTTCAACTTTTCTCCAAAAGGCTTGATGAAGTGCGACATTTTCTTGGCGATTTGTGCGTATTTCAATCACTTTGAGTCCTTTATTTTGATAACTCCTTGTTAATGTTTGATTTAATTCAGTCATATCTGTTACTAAAGTATAAGTTCCATTATACATTTTCACACTATGCGAAAAATCAATCCCTAAAGGGGTCGCAAATAACTTTTCAAAATATTGACCTTCCTTGGCCTGTGGTAAAAATGAAAAGATGCCACCACCATCATTATTGATAAGTAAAATTGTTATATCTAATTCATATTTTTTAGCTGCTAATAATCCATTTAAATCATGATAAAAAGATAAATCTCCAATCACTAAAGTAACTGGCTTTTCACTTACCGCTGCAATACCTAATGCCGTTGAAACAACACCATCTATACCACTTACACCACGATTTCCATGAATGATAATTTCTTTTTCACTTACTTCATAATACGTATCCAAATCACGAACTGGCATACTATTAGCAATAAACAACTCACTTTGATGAGGAATTTTGTGAAGTAAAGCTTGAATCACACCACCTTCAGTCAGGTGCTTTTGATTATTTTTGTCCTTTGTTAATTCTTTCTGAACGAGTTGATTATAAGCAAGCCACTTATTTGTCCAATCACTTATTTCTAATTGAATCTCTTTTGCTAAAAGTGATTCAACAAATAATGAAGCATCTGTTAATAAGTAATTTGCTTGTTGATTTGTCGGTTCGCGCACGTCAGTTTCATTTTCAATCACATAATGAGGTAGATGACTATTTTCTTGTAGGTAAAATAAATAACTTTTAGAGATTGGCATTCCTCCAAATCGAATTAGCAGATCTGGTGCGAGCTTTTCTCTAACTGATTCTTTTTTCAATAATGCGTCTGCTGAATTAATTATCTTTGCATGCTTATCTGTTGTTGAACGAATTTGTGATAAGGGGTCGGCAATAACCGGCACATTTAGGTCATTGCTTAGCTTAATAATTAATTCGCTTAAATGCTTATCCGTTTGCGGTCCACATACAATCAGCGGTCGTTTTTTCCTTTCTAACATTTTAATAAAATCAATTAGACTATCTTTATCAAGTACGCGCTTGCCAATGATTGGTTTACTTTGCTTTAATTGATCTCGGCCACTCCATAAATTTGGCAATGTTAAATCAGGCGTTAATGGTTCTCTAATTGGAAAATTTAATTGAACTGGACCTGGATTTCCAGATTGAGCATAAAAGCTTGCTCGTTGCGCTCTATTTCTGACATAATTTATCATTTCATGAGTTGCTTCTGGCAAACTCATTTCGTAAAACTTTTTAACAAAATCGCCATATAAATTAAGTTGATTCATTGCTTGTGGGGCACCAACGTCTCTTAATTCATGTGGACGATCTGCTGTTAAGACAATTAATGGTACACGACCATGAAAGGCTTCAATGACTGCTGGATAATAATTTGCAGCGGCTGTACCGGATGTACAAATTAAAGCAACAGGACGATTAGTTTTTTTAGCTAATCCAAGAGCAAAATAACTAGCCGAACGCTCATCAACAAGTATCCAATCGCGAATTGATTCATTGTCTACTGCTAGCATCGCTAATGGAGTCGAACGTGAACCTGGTGAGATAACTACATCTTGAATCCCTTGATGTGTTAATTCATCAATGAAATGTGCTAGATATCTCGTCAAAGTTTCAATATGGTTCATCATGCTTCATCCAATACGTTTCACATCGGTAAAAACTTAACATTTGTTTCTTCATATTCAAGTTCTGGAACTATATTGACTAATCCTGCAATTATTGCATTTTTTATTCCATTATCTGAACTATTGATAACATATCCTGATGTAACAAGTATTCTGTTATATAATTCAGCATTAGTTTCATTTTCAT
>CALZEK010000090.1 GCA_945639745.1 uncultured Bacillaceae bacterium | reverse complement strand
ATTCATTCTTGACATTTAATAGTTGTTCTGTTCAGTTTTCAAGGAGCAAATAATTTCTCTCTCGCAAAAATGCGACTTTTAAAATATAACACTTATTTAATTCTTTGTCAACAGTTAACTTCAAACTCTTTCGTTCGAAATTAAATGTTGTTTCCTCTCCTTCTTTCACTGGAGAATATTCATTGTAGCACATGTCTTTCTTCTTAGTCAACTTTTAACTTCAATTAATCATTCATGTCGTTTCGTGACTTAAATTAAATAACACATGTCTTTTAACAACACGATTAATACTACAGGTTAATTGTTTAACTGTCAACAATTAACTCTTTTTCTCTCTTTGGATGATTAAAAAAAGCTTAACCTAAAGCATTTCACTAAGTTTTATCAACTTGTTTTATGCAAAAGGTTAAGCTTTTATTTTAGTTAGCTACAATATTAACTAGCTTTCCTGGAACAACGATTACTTTTCTAATTGTTTTGTTTTCTATCCACTCTTGAACCTTAGGGTCAGCTAAGGCGACTTTTTCTAATTCTTCTTTACTTAGATTTTTATCAACCATTATCTTAGAACGAATTTTACCTAGCACTTGAATAACTACTTCTACTTCATCTTCAACTAATTTCGACTCATCATAAGTTGGCCATGTTTCATAAGTAATTGTGTCTTCATAACCTAATCTTTGCCAAAGCTCTTCAGTTACATGTGGTGCAACTGGTGATAATAATTTAACAAAGCCTTCTATATATGTTCTATTAACTGTGTCTGTTTTATATGCTTCATTAACAAACATCATTAATTGTGAAATACCTGTGTTGAAATGCAGGTTTTTAAAATCTCGCGTTACTTTTTTAACTGTTTCATGATAGATTTTTTCCAGTGATTCGCCACCAGTATTAACTATTTTAGTAGAAAGTGTGTTATCCGAATTAACAATTAAACGCCAAGCGCGATCTAAAAATCTTCTTGCACCATCAATACCTGTAGTTGACCAAGTCACATCTGCATCAAGTGGTCCCATGAACATTTCATATAAACGAAGTGTATCTGCGCCGTGAGATGCGACAATTTCATCTGGATTTATTACATTACCGATTGATTTACTCATCTTAACATTACCTTCGCCCATAATCATTCCTTGGTTATATAACTTTTGGAACGGCTCTTTAGTAGGAACTACTCCAATATCGTAAAGGAATTTGTGCCAAAACCTTGCATATAGTAAGTGTAAGACTGCGTGTTCTGCTCCACCAACATATAAATCAACTGGTAACCATTTCTCTAATAATTTCGGATCAGCTAATTGTTCTGTATTCTTCGGGTCAATATACCTTAAGAAATACCAACTACTACCTGCCCATTGTGGCATTGTATTTGTCTCTCTTCTACCTTTCATACCTGTTTCTGGATCAACAACATGAATCCAGTCACTATTAGCTAATGGCGACTCACCTGTACCCGATGGTTTAATTTCAGTCATTTCAGGTAGTTCTAGTGGCAAGTCTTCTTCTTTAACTGCCGTCATTGTTCCATCTTCCCAGTGAATAATCGGGATTGGTTCACCCCAATAACGTTGACGTGAGAACAACCAATCTCTTAAGCGATAAGAGATTTTCTTGGTACCTTTATTATTTTCTACTAACCAATCAATCATTTTTGTAATTGCTTCTTCCTGATGGAGACCATTTAAAAAGCTTGAGTTAACTAATTCTCCGTCTCCAACATAAGCTTCTTTTGATGTGTCGCCACCTTTAACAACTTCTACTATAGGGAGGTCAAATTGTGTGGCAAATTCAAAGTCACGTTCATCATGTGCAGGAACTGCCATGATTGCACCACTTCCATATGACACTAAAACATAATCTGCTACCCAGATTGGCATTCGTTCATTATTAACAGGATTAATCGCATAAGCCCCTGTAAATACACCTGATTTTTCTTTAGCTAAATCCGTTCTTTCTAAATCTGATTTTGTTTCAACTTCATGTAGGTAATTTTCGACCGCTTCTCTTTGCTCTTGGGTTACAATTTCTTTAACAAGAGAATGTTCAGGTGCAAGTACTGCATATGTTGCTCCAAATAAGGTGTCAGGACGCGTTGTAAAAACTTCAAAATCTTTATCATGACCTTCTATATCGAAACGTACCTCAGCACCTTCAGAGCGACCAATCCAATTTCGTTGCATTTCTTTTAAGCTTTCTGGCCAGTCAAGGTCATCCAAATCATCTAATAGACGATCAGCGTATTTAGTAATTCTTAATATCCATTGTTTCATTGGCTTTCTAACAACTGGATGTCCGCCACGTTCACTTTTACCATCTATTACTTCTTCATTAGCAAGAACAGTTCCAAGTGCTGGACACCAGTTAACATTTATTTCATCCATATAAGCTAAACCATGCTCATACATTTTAATAAAGATCCACTGTGTCCATTTATAATAGTCTGGGTCCGTTGTACTAATTTCACGATCCCAATCATATGAAAAACCTAATTCTTGTAATTGTCTTTTAAATGTTTGAATATTTTTTTTGGTAAATTCTGCTGGACTATTTCCTGTATCAATCGCATATTGTTCTGCCGGTAAACCAAAAGCATCCCAGCCCATCGGTTGAAGGACCTCTTTATTTTGCATACGACTCATTCTAGAAATAATATCCGTTGCAGTATAACTTACTGGGTGACCGACATGAAGGCCTGCCGCAGAAGGATATGGAAACATGCCTAATGCATAAACTTTTTCTTTATCTGTGTGACTATTTGTTTTAAATGTACTATTTTCTTCCCAATACGTTTGCCATTTTGTTTCAATTTCTTTATGGCTAAAATTCATTTTATTTTCCTCCCTAGAAAACACGCTGATTAAATTTTATATTGTTTCAAATAACTTCATTTTTAAATTATTTCATTTATATATATGTAAGGATAACATCTCGAATTGTAGTGAAATATCAGTCAATTGTCAAGATTCCACCATTTGTTAAGCAGGCTTGTTATAAAATTATTAGTATAAAAACAACCGGTTATGGTAAGATTAATTTAGTATTTTATTATTTAAAGAAGAGTTGATTAAATGAAAAGACCAATTGAATTTGCTCACATGTTACTTAAAGAGAGCGTTAATGAAGGTGACTTTTTAATCGATGCAACATGTGGCAATGGAAATGACACTTTGTTCTTAGCACAGTTAACTGGTAAGAATGGCTTCGTTCATGCATATGATGTACAAGAAGAAGCAATCATGCGTTCTAAAGAATTAACAAAGTCACAGACAAACATCCGCTACATTCTTGATAGTCATGCACAGATTAGTCATTATTTAACTGAAGATAAGATAAAACATGTTGATGGTGCGATATTTAATTTAGGTTATTTACCTAAAAGTGACAAGAGCATTATTACTAAACCAGACTCGACAATTCAAGCAATCACTTCTATTTTAGATGTTTTAACTAAAGGAAAACGAGTTGTTATTGTCATTTATCATGGCCATGAAGGTGGTAAGGATGAAAAAAACGCTGTATTAGACTATGTTAAAGCATTAAGTCAAAAAGAATTTGCTGTTTTACAATATGGATTTATTAATCAAAAAAACAATCCGCCCTTTGTTATTGGAATCGAAAAAAATTAATCATTTATGGAGGTTTTACTATGTTTGGTTCTTATAAAGGTATTAAACCTAAAATTCACCCTTCTGTTTTTGTAGCTAAAAATGCTGATATTATTGGTGATGTCTCAATTGATGAAGGTTCAAGTATTTGGTTTCAAACAGTTTTACGTGGAGATGTGGCTCCAACACGAATTGGTAAACGCGTAAATATTCAAGACCTTTCGCTCGTTCACCAAAGTCCTGATTCGCCTGTTATTATTGAAGATGATGTCACTATTGGACATCAGGTAACGATTCATGGATGTACGATCAGAAAAAACGCATTAATTGGTATGGGTTCACTTATTTTAGATGATGTTGAAGTTGGTGAAAATGCCTTTATCGGAGCTGGCAGTTTACTTTCACCTGGAACAGTTATTCCTCCTAACACAATGGCTTTTGGTAGACCAGCAAGAGTTATTCGTGATTTAACCGACAAAGATTATGCCGAAATGGAGCGTATTCGGACATCATATACTAAAAAGGGGCAATACTATAAAGAAAATACCGATTTTGATCGCAACTTATAAAAAAGACTTATCTACCTCTACATGTAGAGGTAGATAAGTCTTTTATATGTTTTGCTTTGCTTTAGCTTTCAATGCATCTACTTTATCAAGTGCTTCCCATGGTAATTCTAAATCACTTCTTCCAAAGTGGCCATAGCTTGCAACTTGACGATAAATTGGTCGATTTAAATCTAATGTTCTAATAATGCCTGCCGGACTTAAATTAAACAGTTCACGGACAATATTAACGAGTTCGCCCTCACTTAGTTTACCCGTACCAAAAGTATCAATTGAAATTGAGACAGGTTCTGAAACACCTATGGCATATGCCAATTGAACTTCACATTTATCTGCTAACTCGGCTGCAACAATGTTTTTGGCTACATATCTTGCCGCATAAGCAGCTGAACGGTCAACTTTAGTTGAATCTTTACCACTAAATGCACCACCACCATGTCTGGCCATACCACCGTATGTGTCAACAATGATTTTTCTTCCTGTTAAACCTACATCACCTTGTGGCCCACCAACAACAAATCTACCTGTTGGATTGATATGATATTTAGTTGCTTCATCTAATAGACTCTCATCAACAACTTCTTTAATGACATATTCAATCATATCCGCTTCAATTTGACTCAATTCGATATCTTCATGATGTTGTGTTGAAATAACAATTGTATCTACACGTACAGGTTTATTATTGTCATCATACTCGATGGTCACTTGTGTTTTCCCATCTGGACGCAAGTAACTAAGTAGACCTGTTTTTCTCACTTCTGCTAAACGTTTAGATAAAGCGTGTGCTAAATGAATTGGTAACGGCATATATTCTTTAGTCTCATTAGTGGCATAACCAAACATTAAACCTTGATCACCTGCACCGATAAGGTTGTCTGCTGTGCTATCACCTTCACGCGTTTCTTTTGATTGATCAACACCTGTAGCAATGTCGGGTGATTGTTCATCAATTGCCGTTAATACTGCACAAGTATTTGCATCAAAGCCATATTTAGCTCGCGTATATCCTATTTCTTTAATTGTCTTTCTCACGACCGCTGGAATATCGACATAAGTCTTTGTCGTTATTTCTCCTGCTACTAAGACCAATCCAGTCGTAACTGTAACTTCACAAGCAACTCGAGCATCTGGATCACATTTTAAAATTGCATCTAAAACAGCATCAGAAATTTGGTCACTCATTTTATCTGGATGACCCTCTGTAACAGATTCAGAAGTAAATAATCGTTTGTTTAATACCATTTTTATAAAAGCCTCCTCATAGTTTGGGGCCTCTTAATCTCAGAGATTGAACTAAAACAAAAAAAACCTTCCCTAACATTTAATGTTTGAGGAAAGGTTTATTGCCTTTCGCTCTTATTGTTCAAGGGGTTACCTTGCTTCAGTTGGCACCTTTTCACATTGTGATGGTTGCTGGGTTTCATAGGGTCTGTCCCTCCACCGACTCCGAATAAGAGAATCCATATACTTCAGCCAATTGTAAAGCTTAACTATATGAATGTCAAATCACTCGATTAATCAATTTTGTATGTGATTTTTTTCACAAGTTGTTAATAAAATGGTCATTATATGATATAATACCTTTTATTAAGTTCATTTTTTTGTAACAATTTTTTCATTTCATTTTTTGTATTAGTATGGACTAATCAAATCAATATGTTATACTATATTCAGATTGTAAGAAAAGAAAAAAAGGAAGGTAAGTGATTATGAATACTATCGAGCAAAAATCTATAATCAAAGAAATTTCAAGTAAAAATATCCTCCATGAAAATCTCTCTGTACCCTTATTAGTTGAGAAGGTATTATCAAGAGAAGAAGGCGTCATGTCTTCGACTGGAGCAATTAGAGCAACGACTGGTAAATATACAGGTCGATCACCAAAAGATCGTTATATCGTCAAAGATGATGTAA
>CALZEK010000089.1 GCA_945639745.1 uncultured Bacillaceae bacterium | reverse complement strand
GTTTGAATACTTGTTAACTTTATCATGTATGTAACAAATTCTTTACGACGATTACTCTCTCTTAATGGATATAAGTCTAACCACATGTTCATTCTATTATGATGATATAATGCAATCATTTGAAAATTACTCATATAAAGAAATAATACGCCTAAAACGATTTTTAATAGATCACTAGGAACAAAATAAATAATAATACTTCCTAATACAATTAAACGTAAATACATAGTAATATAATCATTACTTCTTATAAAGATTAACCTGTCTAAATATGGATAGCTTTTTGTTTGTTTAAATGGCATTGTTTTTTCTATCAATCTTGTTAATATTTTTCGATGTTTAACTCTTGCTTTAAGATGGGGGACTTCTACAAACATACTAGCCATTCGGTAAAATAAGTGCATTCGATTTGAATCTTTCTCCACAAGCACATCCCATGCAAGTCCTGATTGTTGACGAGATATGTAATAATCATAAAACGCTACAATAATAAACAAGAAAATTATAACTGTTAGAATAATGTAAGATTTTGATATAATACTGATAAATAAACCACTATTTAAACAGAGCCTAATTAACATATCTATGCGACGAATATTAATTTGTCTTATCTTTAACATCCACCAGCTAATTGACATATTAATATATTTAGCAAGCAACATCATTACTAGAATTAATAAAAATCCTGATCCACTGCGTTCTGGATATGCATTTGTATACATGGGACCAAAAGCTGCTGCTACAATAAATATTATATAAAGTTGAATCACAAAACTGTATATTTTAGCCCGTTTAAAATAAGCATGCATTTTATTTTCAGCAACAGTTATAAAAACCAAATCTGGTTTTTTTAAAAATGTTTGGATTGGTGTGATTGTAATAACAACTCCAAATGCAATTCCGATCACAAATGCTGTCGGAAAATCTGCTGTTAATGTACTTAACCATTGTTGATAATAGACTGCTAAAACAGATATTAAAAAGAGTATTGCGATAGTTGTATGCCCATTTAAAATATAACGTAGGTAACGGCTTAATGTTTGGATATGTTCATTTAATCTTTGTTTAAATAAATCTTTAGCATCAAACATCTTCTTCTTCCTTTGTGAGTTGGATATAAAGGTCATCCAGGCTTGCACCACTCATTTCAAATTGGTCTCTTAATTCATCCATTGTACCAGTTGCTCGAATCTTTCCTTCATGTATAATCACGAATCGATCACAGTACTTCTCTGCTGTAGCTAAAATATGTGTACTCATTAAAATTCCTGAGCCTTGATTTTTCATTTCTTCCATTAAATCTAAATACGATTGAATTCCTAAAGGATCCAGCCCCACAAACGGTTCATCTACAATATATAACTCGGGTTCGATTAAAAAAGCACACATAATCATTACTTTTTGACGCATACCTTTTGAAAAGTTAACTGGAAACCAATGCAGTTGACGTTGCAATCTAAATTCTTTTAAAAGACTTGGCAAACGCTCTTCAAAGGTTTCTTCTGATAACCCATAAGCCATTGCTGTTAATTTTAAATGTTCATATAATGTTAATTCATCATATAAAATAGGTTGTTCTGGAATATATGACATTTGGTTTCGGTAAATAGACGGATCATCTAAAAATGTTTTGCCATTGATTTTAATTTCGCCTTTTCTAGCTTGCATTAAACCAATAACATGCTTAATTGTCGTACTTTTACCAGCACCATTTAAACCAATTAAACCAACTATTTCATTTCTTCTTACTTCAAATGATATATCATGGATAACGTCTCTATGTGTATAACCTCCTGAGAGGTGATTAACTTCTAATAATTTATTCACCATGTATTCCTCCTAAGTCTCTTTATTTTACCATTTATTTTTTTAAATTGTAATAGAATAGTTAGACTGACCTCTAGTAAATTAAAATCCGATATACTTGTTCATCAATTTATGATAAACTTATGATAAGAAGATATTGTTACTAAGGAGATGTTAATAATGAGACATGAAGACTGTTTGTTTTGTAAAATCATTGATGGAGAACTCCCTTCTGCTAAAGTCTATGAAGACGATCATGTTTATGCTTTTATGGATATTAGTCAAGTAACAGAAGGACACACACTTGTTATACCTAAAAAACATACGATAAACATTTATGAAACTGATGAAGAAACAGCGAAAAACTTCTTTGGAAGTGTACCTAAAATAGCAAATGCAATTAAAAAAGCGTTTAATCCAGTTGGATTAAACATTCTAAACAACAATGATATTTTAGCTGGTCAAACCGTTTATCATCTTCATTTTCACTTAATCCCACGTTACGATGAAAACGATGGCTTTGATTATAAATGGACGATGAATCGTGATGAGTATTCACAAGAAGAACGCGAGGATTTAGCAAAGAGAATTAGTCAAGCAATTGAATAATAACTATTTATTATCATTAAAGGAGCGTGCAATGCATGTCAAAAGGTAAATCAATTTTACTCGGTATTCTTGTTGGTACTACTGCAAGTGCTGTAGCAACATTACTAACAACACCTTCATCAGGTAGAGATGTTCGAGTACGTATAAAAGATCAAAGCTTTGAATGGAAAGATGCAATTGATGAAATGATTCAAGATGGTTTAAATTTAAAAGAACAAATTGCTAAAACTTCTAAAGAAGGTGCTGCTTTAATCAATGACCTTACTCAAGAAATGAAAACATCGATTGAAGAGTGGAAAATAGCAGTAGAGCCTAACCAAGAAAACATACATGATTACTTAGAACAAATTGAAACAAGCATAAAAGATCTTGAAACAAAATTAACAGAACAAGATAATAAACAATAAAACTAGGCCTATCTGACTTACTTTCAGATAGGTTTTTTTATTGTTTTACATCGTTTTTACTCATTATTTTATCTCATATTGATTTATCTATTATCATAGATGTGTTATTCTTTTTGAAGGATGTTTTAAATAGAGTATATAAATAGGAGTGTTTCTAAGTTGAAAAAAATAGTAATTGGTACGGCATTAACATTTAGTTTATTAGGTTTAACTGCATGTGGCAGTAGTGGAGATTCTGAAGTCGTTGTGGAAACAAGCGCAGGCGATGTTACAAAAGATGAACTATACGAAGAATTAAAAGGTAAATATGGTCAAGAAGTTTTAACTGAATTAGTAACAATGACTGTTTTAGCTGATAAATATGAAGTCAGTGACGAACAAATCGATGCAGAACTTGATAATATTAAAGAACAAGTTGGCGATAACTTCGAAGAAACATTAGCTGCTCAAAATATAACTGAAGATGATTTACGCACAGATATAAAGAGTGGACTATTACAAGAAGCTGCTATAACAGAGGACATTGAAGTAACTGATGAAGAAATCGAAAAGCATTTTAATCGTCAAAACAAACAAATCGAAGCGCAACATATTTTAGTTGGTGATGAAGAGTTGGCCAAAAAAGTTGCTAAAGAAGCTAAAGATGGAAAAGATTTTGCTGAATTAGCTGATAAATACTCAGCAGATGAACAAAACGCTAAAACAGGTGGAGAATTACCTCCATTTGGAGTTGGTGAAATGGCTCCAGAATTTGAAAATGCTGTTTTTGAAATGAAAGAAGGCGACATTAGCGATCCTGTTCAAAGCGACTTTGGTTTCCATATTATTAAGTTAAATAAAATCGAAGAAACTGAAGAAGATAAAGGAAAATTAGAAGATCAAAAAGATCAAATTCGTCGAGAAATTGCAACGAATAAAGTTGACCAAAATGTTGCTATGGAAAAACTAAGCAAACTTATGGAAGATACGGATATTAAAGTGAAAGATAAAGATTTTGAAGGATTATTTGATGCTCCTGAACAACCAGAAGCCCCAACAGAATAAATAAATAAAAAATCAGCTTGTTCTACTGAACAAGCTGATTTTTTATTTGTCTTCGAATGTTGGTTTATAAAATGAACGATTATCTAATGCAAAAACTCTTTCAGTAAATTCACCAGGTTCAATTTGACTTAATGCACGATCTAACATATTCATTTTAGCATCAATATTATCAATAAAGTGAAGCATTTCAGCTTCTTTTATCATAGGTGGTTTAGGACTTCCCCACTCAGCTTTACCATGATGGCTTAATACAATATGTTGCAAGACGACTACTTCTTCACCTTCAATTTTAAGCTCTTCTGCTACTTCCTCAATTTCTGAAACCATAATGGATATATGGCCAAGCAAAGTTCCTGGTACTGTATAACTTGTTGAAATAGCTCCAGAAAGTTCATGGATTTTACCTATATCATGAAGGATGATCCCAGCATATAACAAGTCTTTATTAAGTGATGGATATAATTCACATAATTGCTTGGCAAGCTTTAACATGCTAATAATATGATGTGCAAGGCCTGATACATATGCATGATGATTTTTTGAAGCTGCTGGATAAATATATAATTCTTCTTCATATTTCTTTATAAATGCTCGTACGATTCGTTGAATATTGGGATTTTTCATTTCAAAAATAAATTCTGTCATTAATACTTTTAATTCTTCAACTTCAATGGGAGCTGTTTCTAAAAAATCAGAAATTCTGACATTATCTGTTTTCGTAGCAATACGAATTGTTTTGATTCTAAACTGAGCACGACCTCTAAATTCGTTAATGTTTCCAGTTAACTTAACTACCTTTTCAGGTTGATACATTTCCTCATCTTCAGGTGTCGCTCCCCATAGTTTAGCATCTATCTCACCTGTTTTATCCCTAAAAATTAATGTTAAAAATGGTTTGCCATTACTTGCTATTCCTTTTCTAACTTCTTTAATCAGCATAAAGCCTTCAAACTCATCATTAATTTTATAATCTTTTATACCTTGTGTCATTTTAGAACCTCCCTATTCTCTATTTTATCACATTTATTGTTTAGATAAATACTGTATTTTTACGTCTGTAAGTTTAAGTAAATGTTTTTTACATGTAAATAATATTACTTGTTGCTCCTTACTAATTTCTTCTAATAAAATAAAGACAGCTTTTTCACGTTTATGATCAAAATGCACGAAAGCATCATCAATTAAAAATGGCACAGAATACTTTTCACTCATAACTGAACTAATCGCTATTCTTAAAGAGACATATAATTGATCGATTGTACCTTGTGATAATTGGTTAATTGAAAACCTTGTTTTTAAATTCGTTGCTACTGAAAATGATTGGTTTTTTTCTGGTGGATAAATTGTTACATACTTTCCCTTAGTTATTAATTTAAAATAATATGATGCTTTTTTAATAACATCTTTCATATATTTTTGATGGAAGGTTCGTTTAGTTTCTTCAAGTGTATCAGTAGCTAATTTCATTGCTGCCCATTCAAATGCTAATTGACCCGCTTTTTCTTTTTCATATGTCACGCGATGTAAAAGATTAGAATATTCTTCTGTTTCTTCCATTTGCTTTAATTCCGCATCTAAAGTCGCGATTTCTTTGCGAAGTGTTTCTGTTTCTTTCGACTTTTGGCTTATTTCAGATTTATAAGATTCAATTTGCTTATTTAAATCATATTCATCAAGATTTTGATTCATCAAATAATGGATCATTTCTTCATTAAAGCTAAGTTTTAATTGATTATGATACGATGTAACTTGTTCATTTAAACGATATAATTCTTCTGACTCATAATACTTTTGATAGAACGCTTCTTCTGTATCTACCAAGGCTAACTCAAATAAAATTGCTATTTCATTTTGATAATGTTTAATTTCTTCATTAAGTAACGTTTTTTCTTTATTTAAATCACTAATTATTTTATTATAGTTCGCGATTAATTGATCTGCTTCTTTATGAGTTTCTAATCGAGAAACTAATTGATCGTAATTTTTAAGTGATAGTATATTTAATACTTTTGATAGCTTTTCTTCATAAATATTTAAAGTATCTATTAATCCATTATTTTTTTCTTTGATATCTACTAAATTTTGTTCTTTTTCTTTTAGCGATTTTAAAACGACTAGTAATTCTGACCAATGAACAGGATTTATTTCTTTTATAAATTGATATTGTTTTTGTTGTTGTTTTTGTGTTTGTTTATTTTTATGTTTTGTTTGGTTTTTGTTTTTTTTTGT
>CALZEK010000088.1 GCA_945639745.1 uncultured Bacillaceae bacterium | reverse complement strand
TTTATACTCACGATTCATTATTATTTTCTCCTTTAATACAAAGTTTGTGACAGTTTATGACCTATGCTAAAATATATTTATATAATAATAGATAAAATAGAATTCTTCTATGCTTTTATTTAATCACTCTAAATATTAAAGGTATTCGGTAGTATTCACCCTGATATGCTTTAAAAAGTGCTATTAAAGTGAAGATTAAATACATTAAACCAAGTATCGGAATCATCACTAAACCAATTAATATAACAGCTAAAAAACCACTAATAAGTCCATAAATTGTATATGAAATGAAAAAATTAAAATATTCTTTTCCGTGATAATTAATAAATTCAGACTCGTCTTTTTTCAGTAACCAAATAATCAAGGGACCGATAATAGTTGTAAAAAAACTTAATAAATAAATCAACATCCCCATTGTTCTTTCTTCACTTGTCAGTTGTTCAAACTCATTAACAATTCTATGATCCATCAAAAAAACCTCCATTCTAATCGCTTTAAAATTTTTATCACATAAAGGAGTTAAAAATGATTAACTTACTCACTAATGACTGGTCACACATATTAAATTCAGAATTTAATAAACCTTATTTTAAACAATTAAATACTTTTCTAAATCAAGCTTATCAACAGCAAACTATTTATCCAGCATATAAAAATATTTTTAATGCGTTAAACCTGACAGCTTATCAGGATGTTAAAGTTGTTATTTTAGGTCAAGACCCTTATCACGGGCCTAATCAGGCAAACGGTTTAAGTTTTTCAGTAAAAGAAGGAAATAAACTACCGCCTTCTCTCAAAAATATTTTTAAAGAGTTAACAGCTGACTTAAGTGTTAATCATCCATCATCTGGTGATTTAACCGCTTGGGCGAGTCAAGGTGTTCTCTTATTAAACGCCGTTTTAACAGTAGAATCTGGTAAAGCTAATTCCCACAAAAACAAGGGATGGGAAAGATTTACTGATACTATTATTTCAAAATTAAATGATAAAGAGCACCCTATTGTCTATATTTTATGGGGAGCAGCTGCTCAGCAGAAGATTAAATTAATTGATACTCACAAGCATTTTATTATAAAATCTGTTCATCCGAGTCCTTTATCTTCTTATAGAGGTTTTTTTGACAGTAAACCTTTTTCTAAAACCAATCAGATCTTACATGATTTAAATTTACCTGAAATTGATTGGGCACTTAATTAATCAAACTTGCGCTTAAGCAAATTTGTTTTTTAAGATAAAACTGATTAAACCATTAATAAATATGCCAATAATCGTTCCTGAAAAGACTATATTTAAATTGACTAAAGTAAAATCAATAAATACTAGGCTCGTAACAAACACAATTACAGGAAGTAGTGCAGAAATCATAATTGATATCGTTCGATCACGACTAATCAATAAAGCTAAACTATATAAAACAATACTTAATAAAATACCTATTAAAATTGGGATAAATGTTTCCATACTTTCACCTCGACTTAAAATCAATATAGTTTAGTATAACATTTTATATTTAATAATAAACCCTCATAATTTGAACTCATTTATAGATTCTTTTGAAAATAATCTTGTCTATTTGTGACGATTATCCGAATCATCTTTAAATTAGGTCTGTTCTAAAGAACTAATATGAAAGATATGTTATTATTTAGCTGGAAAGTTATTTATCTTATATTAAAAGGAATGATTTAATGGTTAATAAAAATTGGAATGGTGCGCTTAAAAAGAAACGAAATTATCGCCCGTTCGTTATAACACTTTCAATTATTTTAATTGGAGCAATTGGCATTTTATCTGGCTTGCCAGGTTATGAAGATTTTGATGCCTTTGACATCACTATTCTTCCATTAATGAACGCTATTTTTAATAGCTTTACATTTTTATTTTTAGTCATTGCTTTGATCGCAATTCTAAAGAAAAATGTTAAAGTACATTTAAGCTTCATTTATGCTGCTTTTACGACGACTTTTTTATTTTTAATCACTTATGTTACCTTTCACTTTTTAGCACCCTCAACGCCATACGGTGGCAGTGGATTCCTTGCTGGATTATACTATTTTGTTTTAATTACTCATATCATCCTTGCTGCTGCGATTGTGCCCCTCGCGCTCACAAGCATAACACGCGCTTGGAATGGTGAAGTTGAAAGACACCGTAAGATCGCACGTATCACTATGCCGATTTGGTTATATGTAAGTTTTACAGGTGTTTTAGTTTATATTTTAATTTCACCATATTATTAATTATAAAAAAGCTGAGACTTTCTAGTCTCAGCTTTTTTATATGCTTATTTGACAACGACTAATAACCTCGCCATCATAAATTAATTCTAATTGATCCTTATTTTTTAATGGACCAACACCAGCCGGTGTCCCAGTAAAAATAATATCTCCCTTTTTTAAGCCGATATTTTCTGCCAAATATTTAATCATCGCATCTAAACTAAATGTCATTTGACTGATTTTTCCTGATTGTACATTATGATTATTTACCTTTAAACTAAATTCTTTATCTCGTAAAGTTGCTTCTCCCGGAAAAGCAATTGATTTAGATACGATTGCAGAATTTTTAAAGCCTTTAGCTAATAACCATGGTAAACCCGATGTTTTTAATTTTTGTTGTTCATCGCGTAAGGTTAAATCCAAACCAATATACATTTCACTTACTAAATCATCGACCGTTAAGCCTGCTTGATAATCTTGATTAATTTCTAAAACTATTTCTACTTCATGATGGACATCACCTTTATTTGCAGGTAAGTCAATTAAATTGTCATTTGCAATAGTTAGAGCATGTGTTGGTTTGCTAAAAATTAACGGCTGTTCAGGCATCTGATTATTTAATTCTTTTACATGATCGGCATAATTCCTCCCGATACAATAAATATTTTTAACCTGCTTCATAATAGTGCCTCCTTTTAGTTACGTATTTGGCCTTGACCTTTAATAATAAATTTACTTGATGTTAATGCTTGTAGTCCCATAGGACCACGTGCATGAATTTTTTGAGTACTGATTCCCATCTCTGCACCATAACCAAATTCTCCACCGTCTGTAAAACGTGTAGAAGCGTTATGATATACCGAAGAAGCATCCACTCCTTGTAAAAAGGCTTTTGCATGTGAATCATTTTCAGTTACAATTGCTTCTGAGTGTCCTGTACCATACTTATTAATATGTCCAATTGCTGCTTGATAATCATTTACTAATTTAACACTCACTTCATTTCCAAGATACTCTTGATACCAATCTTCTTCTGTTGCTAATATACTATCAGTAAATTTAGTGTGGATTGTTTCGTCTGCATGAATTTTAACACCATATGAAGTTAATTCGGTTAATAATAATTCCCCAAATCGATCATATGCTTCCGGATGAATTAAAATTGTTTCTATTGCATTACAGACAGAAGGACGCTGTAGTTTTGCATTTTTGACAATATCAATCGCCATATCTTTTTGAGCTGAATCATCAAGATAAACATGACAATTTCCAGCTCCTGTTTCAATAACTGGAACAGTCGCTTCTTTAAGAACTACTTGAATCAAATTAGCACTTCCACGTGGAATCAATACGTCTAAATACTCATTTAGTTTAAAGAATTCCTTAGCTGTTTCTCTACTTGTATCTTCAATTAATTGGACTGCTTCTGTGGGAATGTTCGTTTTTTCTAATGCTCTATGAAGCGATGCTACAAGCGCTTTATTTGAATGGATAGCTGAAGAGCTTCCTCTTAAAACAACAGCATTTCCTGTTTTAAGTGATAATGTAGCCGCATCAATTGTTACGTTTGGTCTCGCTTCATAAATCATTCCTATCACACCGATTGGAACACGTGTTTTTTCAATTAACAAGCCGTTATCTTTTTCGACTGTTTCAAACACTTCACCGATTGGGTCTGTTAAATCTGTTAAACTAATTACAGCTTGGGAGATATCTTTTATCCGCTTTGCATCAAGCATAATTCTATCTAAGACAGCATCTGTTAAGTTTGCTTTTTTTCCTGCACTTAAATCTAATTTATTCGCTTGTAAAATTTCTGCTTCATCTTCAACTAATTGTTTCGCAATCAATTCAAGAGCATAATTTTTTTCCTTTGTTGATTTACTACCTAATAAATAACTTGCTTCTTTAGCTAATTTACCTTTATTTTTTACTTCACTCATTTCAATTCCTCCTTATGATAATTCAATCCAACGGTCTCGATGAATTACTTCAACTGCCGGTGTGTATTTATTTATTTCTTTTTCTTTTTGATGCCTTTGTATTTCATTCTTCACTTCTATAGCACTGTAGCTTACTTCACCTTTTCCTAAGCGACCATTTATTCCATGTACTTCAACGACATCTCCCATTTGAAAATCACCCACAACTTTTGTGATTCCTGCTGGCAATAAACTGCGTCCAGATTTTAAAATCGCCTTTTCAGCACCATGATCAATATAAAGTTTTCCTGCTGGTTCCGAATGAAGAGCAATCCATTGGCGATTTGTATTAATTTTTACTATTGAATTATCTGAAATATAAGTACCATCCCCATCACCTGCTAAAATATTAATTAATTTATCATTCCCTGAACCAACACCTATAAATACAGGAACTCCTAATGATAATGCTCGTTTAGTAGCTAGTAATTTTGATTTCATTCCACCTGTGCCAAGACTAGAACCTGTACTTTCCGTCGTCAAAATCATCTCATCAGTAATTTTTTCTAAATAATCTATTCTTTTGGCATCTGGATATAATTTAGGGTTTTTATCATAGAAACCGTTAACGTCCGTTAAAATAATTAATTGATCTGCATGAACAAATCCACTAACAAGTGCTGATAGCATATCATTGTCACCAAAGGTTAATTCATCAATAACTACCGTGTCATTTTCATTAATGATTGGTAATATTCCTCTGTCTAACAACTCAGAAATAGTCGCAAATGCATTTCGATAACGTTCTCTATCTGCAAAGTCACTTCTTGTTAGTAATATTTGTGCAGGCATAATATTAAATTCATTAAATTCATCAATATATGATTGGATAAGTAAACTTTGTCCTACAGCTGCAGCTGCTTGTTTTCCTTTTACAGTTTCTGGACGTGAAGCATATCCTAAACTAGAAAAGCCAGACGCAACGGCTCCAGATGACACTAAAACAACTTCATGATTAGCTTCCCGCAAAGCAACGAGAGCTTTAACGTGATCTCTTAATTTTGCTGTATCTATTTTTCCTTTTTCATCTGTCAATGAACTACTTCCTATTTTTACAACAATTCGCTTTTTACACATTGTTTGGCTCCCTAATTACATATTTCATAAAACAAAAAACCCTTCCATCCTATAAAGGACGAAAGAGTTTTACTTCCGTGGTACCACCATCATTCGAGCACACTATCTGTACTCCTTTTCCTCATAACGCTTGAGACTGCGCAACTGTTTTCACAGAGACTTATGAAAAAGACAGGTTCAATTACAGTAAGTATGGAATTTCTCAGCTTATAAATTCCACTCTCTACACTCACTTCATAATTTACTAGTTCTTTTTACTGTTTTAATCTAATTAATTATTCTTATTATCGCTAATGAAGAATCATTTGTCAAACTATTAAAACAATATTTATAATGATTATAAACTATTTTAACTCTACTGGGAATACTGATAAATCAATTCCCCATACGACCGGCAGGAGGAAATACACTGCAATCGATACGAGAAAAACACCAATTACGTTCAAGAAGAAACCTGACTTTGCCATATCCGGTATTCGCAAGTAACCCGAACCAAATACAACCGCATTTGGTGGAGTTGCTACAGGTAACATAAATGCACATGATGCACTTACTGCTGCAACAATCATAACTGCATATGGATGAATATCAAGAGCAACTGCAAGTGCTGCCATAATTGGGAATATCATTGAAGCAGTTGCTGTATTAGATGTCACTTCCGTTAAGAATATAACTAATGTACCAACAATAATTAATACCATTAACATATGAACACCTTGTAAACCAATCAATTGTTCACCCATCCAAGCTGATAAGCCTGATTCAACAAATCCTGCTGCAATTGCGAGTCCACCACCAAATAAGAGTAAAATACCCCAAGTTAATTTCAAGGCCGTATTCCAATCTAATAAAC
>CALZEK010000087.1 GCA_945639745.1 uncultured Bacillaceae bacterium | reverse complement strand
GCCACCGTGAATTTGTAAGCCTTCATCTACAGCATAATCTAACGTTTCTGATGCTGAAACTTTATTTAAAGCACAATCCATTGCAAAGTCTGGTAATAATTGATAAATATTTTCATCTGTAATATCAAGTTCGTCTAATAATGTTGCAGTATAATAAATTGAACTTTCACTTTGATAAATTTTAATTCCCATATTAGCTATTTTTTCTTTTATCATTGGAAATTCAATGATAGATTGTTTAAATTGTTTTCTTTCAATACCATATTTTATTGTCGTATCAAGGGCTTGTTTAGAAGCTCCTAGATTTGAAAATGCTAATTTTAGACGGGCTAAATTCAGAATGTTTAACGCAACATAATGACCCTTACCTGGCTCACCTAATATTTTATCTTTTTCAACAAAAACATCTTCTAAAATTAATGTCGCTGTAGACGATCCTTGAATACCTAACTTGTTTTCTTCAACACCCACTGATACACCATCTAAATGACGATCAACTATAAAAGCGGTCATACCTTCTGTTGTTTTAGCAAACACGACATACACTGCCGCTACGTGTGCGTTTGTTATCCATTGCTTTTCTCCATTTAAAACATAACCACCATCTTTTTCTACAGCTTGTGTTTTTGTTGCTAAAGCATCTGAACCGGCATCTGGTTCAGTTAAAGCATATGCACCAATATATTCTCCTGACACTAATTTAGGTAAATAAGCTTGTTTATGCTCTTCTGTCCCAAAATAAGCATAAGGTGAAACACCCACACCTGTGTGAATATTAAATGAAACACCAAAGCTGCTACCATGACCCATTTCTTCAGCAATTAATCCTGATATTTTTTTGCCCATTTCAATACCACCATAATCACCTTTTACATCAGCACCTAATAATCCTAGGTCACCTGCTTCGGTAAATAACTTACGAATAACGTCATAGTTATGCGCTTCCATTTCTGGTAATTGTGGGTAAACTTGATTTGCAACAAATTGTTTAACAGTTGATTTAATCATCTTTTCTTCATCATTAAAGTGATTTGGACTGAAATTAGTTGTTTCTTCTGTAAATAAACTTCTTGTAGATTTACTCATTGTATACACTCCTCATATTTTTTAATTTAAATCATAACGATTTAATTTATTATACAGTGTGGCTCGTGATATATTTAATCTTTTTGCTGCTTCTGTTTTATTTCCTTTTGCAAGAGAGATTGCTTCTTTAATTGAATTTATTTCATGTACATAGTTATTCTCTTCATTCATAAAAGCTAACTCATTTGTAATTACTTTGTTTTGTTTATTTATTTTTAAATTAACTAATTCTAAATATTCTTCATAAGAAATATGATCTCCAGATGTTAAAACATACAATCTTTCTAAAATATTAAATAACTCACGTATATTACCAGGCCAATCATAAAGATAAAATTCTCGAATTATTTTTTCATCAATTGTCTTTTCTCGTATTTGATGGGTCTTAGCCAATTCTTTTAATCGATAAGCAACAATGAGTGGAATGTCTTCTTTTCTTTCCAGCAAGCTTGGTATTTTAAGAGGAATAACATTTAAACGATAGTAAAGATCTTCTCTAAATTCGCCACCTTTAACTAATTTACTAAGATCTTGGTTTGTTGCAGCGATCACTCTTATATTTATCGGTATTGTTACACGCCCACCAACCTTAACGACTTCTCTTTCTTGTAAAGCACGAAGTATTTTTGCTTGAACATTTAATGGCATTTCACTTATTTCATCTAAAAACAACGTGCCACCTTCAGCTTGTTCAAATTTACCAACACTACCACCTTGTTTTGCTCCAGTAAAGGATCCTTCTTCATATCCAAAGAGTTCTGCTTCGATAATATCTTTTGGTATTGCTGCACAATTGACGCTAATAAAACTTTCATTTTGCGTGAGGTTTGAATCATGAATAGCACGAGCAAATTGCTCTTTTCCCACTCCACTATCACCTGTAATAAGAACAGTTGCTTTTGTTTTACTTGCTTTGATTGCAAGTTGTTTAGGAATTGAGATAGCTTGACTATTTCCGAGTATATCTTCAAAACGAACTTGTTTTTTTAATGTTTTTTTATCAGGAATTAATAAGGTTTTATTTTGTTTTAAAGCTTCTTCTAAATGTTCCATTTGTTCGATTGATTGATAAATTTCAGAAATCCCTTCATAAACTAACATACCAATTGCTCCAATAACTTCATTGTTTTTCCAGATCGGAATTCGGTGGACAATTAAATTTTGACCTTTTAATTTGTGAGCTTGGCTCCGTTCTGGAATACCTGTTTTTAAAACAATAGGCAGTCGTGAATTTTCAATCACATCTTCAGCATATTTGCCGATTGCTTCTTCTTTTGACACACCGACATAGCGACTATAGGCTTCATTAAACACTTGGATGATACCATTTTTATCAACAACTGTTATCCCTTCATAAGCTTCTTCAAAACTTAATTCATACCATTTTATCAACCGAGTTAAATCTTTATATTGATTATAATATGATTGATAAAAATTTATTTGACTTGCTTTATCAACAATACCAATTAATTCTCCTGCTTCATCTAAAATATAAGTTGGCGTTGTTTCTATTTGTGTCATGTAATTTTTATCTGAAGTAAAAGAATATGTACGTGTCATCCAATTAGTTACTTGATCATCTTTTGAAATATCTTCATTACCTAAAGCAAAAAGATAGTACTTAAAATTAAATACCCCAATTACTTTATTATCTTTAAGAATTGGTAATTCACTTAGTTCAACTTGCATAATTAAATCAAGTGCTTCTGATATCAAAGCTTGATAATCAATTGTCAAATACATCTTATTCATCCAATTAGAAACTCGAATGTTATCAAATGACATTGCTTCTTGTACTCCTTATGTAAAATTATTATGAATGTTTAAATGAAGCCGCTCTCTTTTCACTAAATGCTTCTACACCTTCTTTGGCATCATCAGTTAAAAATAATTCTCCAAATTTACTATTTTCTACTTTCAAACCTTCTTCAAAATCGCTATTATAACCAGTTACTAATGCTTCTACTACACGAGATACTGATTCAAAACTGTTACTATCAATATAACTATGAGCTACTTCTTTTGCTCTATCTAATAATTTTTCTGAAGCAACAACTTCTTTTGTCATTTTTAATTCTTTTGTTTCTAAAGCTGTAAATTGCTTACTAGTTAAAATAGCATCCATTGCAGCTGATAATCCAATCATTTTTGTCAGACGTTGCGTTCCTCCAAAACTTGGTAAAAGCCCTAGTTTTAATTCTGGTAAGCCTACTTCAGCTGAGTCACTAATTAATCTAATATGAGCAGCTAAGGCAATTTCTAACCCACCACCAAGAGCTAATCCATTAATAGCCGCAATCACCGGCTTTTTCATAGCTTCAATATCGTTACAAAGATCTTGACCTAATTGAGACATTTTTTGACCAGCTTCTTGACTACCCATGTTGGGAATAAATTCTTTAATATCTGCACCTGCAACAAAGAATCTACCTTTTCCAGTTAAAATAACGGCATGAATATTTTCATTTTCGTTTACTTCTTTTATAACTTCTCTTAAATTGCTTATTACACTGGTAGATAACGCATTTGCTGGCGCATTATCAATTTCGATAATTGCAAGGTGTTTTTCAGTTATTACATTTACAAATTCATTTGTCACGATAAAGCCTCCTTTTATTGTCATTATATACTATTGCAATTTCCATGCCAACTTTAAAGTTAACGCTTTCAGTATAGTGTGTTTTCTGAATTGTCTAACTGTCTATACACATATACAATTATACATCATATGTATAGACAAATCTAGACAAAAAATATCCACTGTTAAACAGTGGATATTTAAATTAATATGAATTATCGCTACCAAAGAAGTTCTTGAATGCTTGAACTGATGTTGCTCTGTTCATAGCAGCGATTGATGTTGTTAATGGAATACCTTTTGGACAAACTTCAACACAGTTTTGAGCGTTTCCACAACTAGCTAAACCATTTTCTTCCATTAAACCTTCTAAGCGATCACTCTTATTCATATCACCAGTTGGGTGAGCGTTGAATAATCTTGCTTGTGAAATAGCTGCAGGTCCAATAAAGTCATTTTTATCATTAACGTTAGGACATGCTTCTAAACAAACACCACATGTCATACATTTTGATAATTCATATGCCCATTGACGTTTTTTCTCAGGCATACGTGGTCCAGGTCCTAAATCATGTGTACCATCAATTGGTATCCATGCTTTAATTTGTTTCAATGCATCAAACATGCGTTCACGATCAATAACTAAATCTCGAACAACAGGGAATGTCGACATTGGTTCTAAACGAACAGGTTGTTCTAACTGATCAACTAATGCAGCACATGATTGACGTGCTTTACCATTGATTACCATAGAACAAGCTCCACAAACTTCTTCCAAACAGTTCATATCCCATTTTACTGGTGTTGTTTTTTTACCATCAGCAGTAACAGGGTTTTTTTGAATTTCCATTAATCCAGAAATAACGTTCATATTCGGACGATAAGGAATTTCAAATGTTTCTTCATATGAAGCTGAGTCAGGGCTATCTTGTCTTGTGACAATAAAAGTAACTGTTTTTTGTTCAGCCATTATTTTTTACTCCCTTCACTTGTTGTAGTATAGTCACGTTTTCTTGGTGGAATTAATGATGTATCTACATCTTCATAAGTGATAATTGGTGCTTCTTTTTCAGCATCAAATGAAGCAATAGTAGTTTTCAAGAATTCTTCATCATTACGTTCTGGGAATTCAGGTTTGTAATGTGCTCCACGACTTTCATTACGTAAGTATGCTCCTTGCGTAATAACACGAGCTAAATGAATCATATTTCTTAATTGACGTGTGAACATAACTGCTTGGTTACTCCAACGAGATGTATCAGTAATATTAATGTTATCCCAACGTTTTAATAACTCTTGTAATTTTTCATCCGTCTTAAGTAAGCGAGGGTTTTCACGAACAACTGTTACATTATCAGTCATCCACTCACCTAGTTCTTGGTGTAATTGATATGCGTTTTCTTCTCCATCCATTTTGAGCAATTCTTCAAATTTATCTTTTTCATCTTTTTCAAAACGCTCAAATAATTCAGGAGACATATCAGAAACATGTGTTTCAAGACCATCAATATATTCTATAGCATTAGGTCCAGCAACCATTCCACCATAAATAGCAGATAATAATGAGTTAGCTCCTAAACGGTTTCCACCATGCTGAGAATAGTCACACTCCCCAGCTGCAAAGATACCTGGAATATTTGTCATTTGATGATCATCTACCCATAAACCACCCATTGAGTAATGAACTGCCGGGAAGATTTTCATTGGTACTTTTCGAGGATCTTCTCCAACAAACTTCTCATATATTTCAATGATTCCACCTAATTTAACATCTAATTCTTTTGGATCTTTATGTGATAAGTCAAGATAAACCATGTTTTCACCATTAATCCCTAGCTTTTGGTTCACACAAACATCGAATATTTCACGAGTTGCAATATCACGAGGTACTAAGTTACCATAAGCTGGATATTTTTCTTCTAAGAAGTACCATGGTTCACCATCTTTATAAGTCCAAATACGGCCACCTTCACCACGAGCTGATTCACTCATTAAACGAAGCTTATCATCACCTGGAATTGCTGTTGGGTGAATTTGAATGAACTCACCATTTGCGTATTTTGCACCTTGTTGATATAAAATACTTGCAGCAGAACCTGTATTAATAATAGAGTTAGTAGACTTACCAAATATAATTCCTGGACCACCTGTTGCTAAAATCGTTGCATCTGATGGAAACGATTTAATTTCGTGTGACTTGATGTCTTGTGCAACAATTCCACGACCAATACCTTCTTCATCAATAATAGCGCCTAGGAATTCCCAGCTTTCATACTTAGTTACTAATCCTTCTACCTCATATTTACGAACTTGTTCATCTAGAGCATATAATAATTGTTGACCTGTTGTTGCTCCGGCATATGCCGTTCTGTGGTGTTGAGTTCCACCAAAACGACGGAAGTCTAAAAGACCTTCTGGTGTACGGTTAAACATAACCCCCATACGGTCTAGCATATGAATAATACTTGGTGCAGCATCTGTCATTGCTTTTA
>CALZEK010000086.1 GCA_945639745.1 uncultured Bacillaceae bacterium | reverse complement strand
CTGTTATATCAGGAAGAAAAGGTGAACATAGACAGTTAATAAAAGATTTGCAAAAAGAAGGCTATGTGCGTATTAGAGTTAATGGTGAAATTTACGATATATCCGAAGAGTTAAATTTAGATAAAAATAAAAAACATTCAATTGAAGTAGTAATTGATAGAATAGTGCTTAAAGAGGGTGTTGAAAGTCGTTTAGCAGATTCACTTGAAGCTGCATTACCTCTTGGAGAAGGTCGAGTTATTGTTGATTTTATGGGTGAATCTGAGCTTTTGTTTAATGAAAATCATGCGTGTCCAGTCTGTGGCTTTTCAATTGATGAATTAGAACCGAGGCTATTCTCATTTAATAGTCCATTTGGAGCTTGTTCAACATGTGATGGATTAGGGACTAATTTGGAAGTTGATTTAGATTTAGTCATTCCAAATTGGGATTTATCATTAAATGAACATGCTATAGAAGCATGGAAACCAATAAGTTCGCAATACTATCCTCAACTATTAAAAACTGTATGTGAACATTATAAAATCGATATGGATAAACCAGTTAATAAGTTAACTAAAGGTCAATTAGATAAAATACTGTATGGAAGTGGTAATGAAAAAATTCATTTTCATTACGTGAATGACTTTGGTAGAGAACATACGAGTGATATTAAATTTGAAGGTGTTATGAATAATATTAAAAGACGCTATCATGAAACAAGCTCTGACTTTATTAGAGAGACACTCGAAGAGTATATGGCAGAAAATGACTGTCCAGCTTGTAATGGATATAGATTAAAAGACGAAGCTTTATCAGTACTCATTAATGGTCGCCACATTAGTGCTTTAACTGAATTATCAATTATTGAAGCCAAGGATTTCTTTGATAACTTAGAATTAACAAAGACAGAAACAGAAATAGCTACAATGATCCTTAAAGAAATAAATGATCGGTTAACTTTTTTAATTAATGTTGGACTAACATATTTAACATTGTCGCGTGCTTCGGGAACATTATCTGGTGGAGAAGCGCAACGAATCCGTTTAGCTACTCAAATAGGTTCAGCATTAACTGGTGTTCTTTATGTATTAGATGAACCCTCAATCGGACTACATCAACGTGATAATGATCGATTGATAGGAACACTTAAACACATGCGTGACTTAGGTAATACAGTGATTGTTGTTGAGCACGATGAGGATACAATGCTTGCAGCTGATTGGTTAATTGATATTGGTCCCGGTGCAGGAGATCATGGCGGAGAAATAGTTGCTGCCGGAACACCAAAACAAGTTATGCGTCGTAAAAAATCATTAACAGGTCAATATTTAACAGGTTCAGAATTTATTCCGCTTCCGACCGAAAGACGAAAATCAGATGGTCGATTTATTGAAGTAAAAGGTGCTACAGAAAACAACTTAAAAAATATTAATGTTAAATTTCCGATTGGTCTAATGACAGTTGTAACAGGCGTTTCAGGATCTGGAAAAAGTACTTTAGTTAATCAAATATTATATCAATCTATCGCTAAACATTTATATAAAGGTAAACATCGACCAGGAGCTCATAAATCAATTACAGGATTAACAGAATTAGAAAAAGTAATTGATATTAACCAAGCACCAATTGGAAGAACACCTCGGTCTAACCCAGCAACATATACGGGTGTATTTGATGATATTAGAGAAGTGTTTGCTGAAACAAATGAGGCTAAAATTCGAGGCTATAAAAAAGGAAGATTTAGTTTTAACGTTAAAGGTGGTCGTTGTGAAGCTTGTCGTGGTGATGGGATTTTAAAAATAGAAATGCACTTTTTACCTGATGTATACGTACCATGTGAAGTTTGTGATGGAAAACGTTATAATAGAGAAACGTTAGAAGTTACATTTAAAGGAAAAAACATAGCAGATGTTTTAGAGATGAGAATTGAAGAAGCATTAAGCTTTTTTGAAAATATCCCTAAAATAAATCGAAAGTTACAAACAATTTATGATGTGGGACTTGGTTATATTAAGTTAGGACAACCAGCTACGACTCTTTCAGGTGGGGAGGCTCAACGTGTTAAATTAGCGAGTGAGTTACACAAGCGCTCAAATGGAAAATCAATATATATTTTAGATGAGCCAACGACAGGTTTACACACAGATGATATTAAACGCCTCTTAAATGTGCTTCAACGCCTTGTAGATAATGGGGATTCAGTCATTATTATTGAACACAATTTAGATGTTATTAAAACAGCAGATCATGTCATTGATTTAGGTCCTGAGGGCGGTGATGGTGGCGGTGAAATACTTGCTACTGGAACGCCAGAACAAATCGCTAAAATTAAAAAGTCATACACCGGAGAATATCTAAAGAAAATGATTGAACGTGATCAACTAAGAATGAAGAGCAAAGTCGAACAATATTCTAAATAATTACTTTTAAATGAATGTAGAAGTTAAGGAGATAATAAAATGAAACCAATTGAATTAGAAAAAGTTAAAGATATTTTAAAAAGTTATCAAAATAAAGATGTTTATGTTCATGTAGAAACTACAAATGGTGCTTATGCAAGTCACTTTGGTAATAAAGGTGTGAATGTAGGAGCCTATATTAGAAATGCAAAAGTTAAATATATTGAATCTGATTTAAAAGGTGAATCAGGAGCATTTCGTGCTGGTTTAAAACTAGAAGCGGGTTGGATCTATGCAGAAGGCTTATCTGATTATGAAGTAACCGAAAGTAATCAATTATTATTAGCAGGTCATGATCAAGCAGGTAGATTAACTGTCGCTTTACAAATAAGTGAACAGCCATTTAAATAAATAATTATGAATTGAAAAGGTGATATTAATGGAAATAAAAAATATTGTTGTATCATTCCCGCATCCAGATGATGAATCATTTGGTACCGCTGGATTGATTTATGAATCAAATCAAAAGAATATACCTGTTACTTATCTTTGTGGAACATTAGGTGAAATGGGTAGAAACATGGGGATTCCCCCTATTGCTAATAGAGAAAGCTTAGCAGACATTCGTAAAAAAGAATTAAAAGATGCATGTGAACATTTAGGCATTGATTATCAATTACTAGGATATCGAGATAAAGCAATGGAATTTGAAAATAAAACTCAAATGGCTGAACATATTAAGTCGATTTTAGAAGAGATAAAACCATCCCATGTCGTTACTCATTATCCAGGACATGGTGTACATCCAGATCATAATGCTCAAGGAGCTGCTACAATAGAAGCAGTAAGACTAATGGAACCTGATAAGCGCCCTGTCGTTTGGGCAGCAGCTATTTCTCATAATTATATCGAAGAATTAGGGAATCCTGATGTTGTTATTGATGCTGAAAAGAACTTTGAATTTAAAATGGATGCAATTATGCAGCATAAATCACAAGCAGAAGGTATGCTTGAAAAAATGGAAGAGCCTTCTGAAGACATCATGATAAAAGAATTAAAAGAAAGATTAGGAAAAGAAGAATTTTATATTTGGCATTTTAATGAATAAAATAAAAGGTGGTAGATAAGATGAAAAAATTATACCGTTCATTAGAAGATAATATGATTGCAGGCGTTTGTGGTGGATTGGGTGAGTATTTCAATATTGATTCAACAATTATCCGTTTACTATTTGTCGTAGCGACATTCTTTACATCAGGTGCAATGATTTTTGCATATTTAATAGCAATGATAATTATCCCTAAAAGATTGGATGTGCGCTAATGAGATTTATAATTAATTGGTTAACTTCTATCTTATTTAATGGTATTGCACTAATGATTGTAGCACAATTATTTTCATCATTTTATCTAGCAAGTTTTGGTACAGCTATATTAGCAAGTTTTATTTTGTCGATATTAAATCTTCTTGTTAGACCACTACTCATTTTATTTACATTACCTGTAACAGTTCTGACTCTCGGTTTGTTTTTATTTGTGATTAATGCAATCACTTTAATGATTACTCAAGCTGTCATGAGTAGCGATTTTGTTATTCATAATTTTGGTGTAGCTATTCTTGCTGCAATTATTATTTCAATAATTAATACCGTTTTAAATCGTTTAGTTGATAAAAATTAAAAAGATCTAGAGAATCTTCTCTAGATCTTTTTTTGTATAGATTAGGTATCACTTAATGAGGTAATCTATGCTACAATAACGAATAGACTTATTTGTTTTATACTTTTGTTTTTGGAGGGTGAACCATGAAAGTAGTCCGTACAAAAGATTTACTAGAGATCTTTAATTTAACATTAATTGGTGGAGAAGATGGAATTCATCGTAAAATTACATCTTCTGATATATCAAGACCAGGGATAGAAATGACAGGTTATTTTGAGTACTATAAACAAGAACGTTTACAAATTTTAGGTAAAACAGAAATGGCTTATTTTTTAAATCTAAGCGAAGAGGAACAACTAGATAGAGCACAACGTCTATGTACTGATGTCACACCAGGAATTATTATTACAAATAATATGGAAGTTCCTGATGTTATTTTAGAAGAAGGAATTAAAGCGGCAGTACCAATTATTAAATCACCACGTAATACAACAAGAGTCATTGTAAGAATTACAAACTATTTAGGATCTAAATTTGCTCCAACGACAGCAGTACATGGTGTACTTGTAGATATTTATGGTGTTGGGGTACTTATTATGGGACAAAGTGGTGTTGGAAAAAGTGAGGCTGCACTTGAACTTGTTAAGCGCGGTCACCGTTTAGTGGCAGATGATAGTGTAGAAATTAGACAAGAAGATTATGATACATTAATCGGTAGCTCACCGCCATTAATTGAACATTTACTCGAAATTAGAGGTCTAGGTATTTTAAATGTTATGACATTGTTTGGGGCAGGTGCTGTTAAGAATTTTAAACACATATCTTATATTATTCAATTAGAAATTTGGGATGAAAAAAAAGAATATGAACGATTAGGTATTGAAGAACAAACAATGAAAATTATGGATGTTGACGTAACTAAATCGGTAGTTCCAGTTCGTCCTGGACGTAATTTAGCTGTTATTATTGAAGTAGCTGCGATGAACTTTAGACTAAAACGTATGGGAATTAATGCAGCAGAAGAATTTTCAGAAAAGTTAACAACGATAATTGAAACTGATGAAAGTTAGGAGAGAAGTTAATGGTTTGTGAAGCAGAAGCATTAAATAGAGTGTTTTTAGAACTAGGACCCATTCAAATTTATTGGTATGGTGTCATTATTGCCACAGGCTTATTTTTAGGTTTATACATAGCAACAAAAGAAGCAGAACGTTTAAAACTACATAAAGATTTAATCGTTGATTTAATTGTCTTTGCAGCACCAATTGCTATTATTTTTGCGAGAATTTATTATGTGATTTTTGAATGGGATCGTTATGCAAATGGTCCGCTGTGGAAAGTTTTTGCGATTTGGGAAGGCGGTATCGCTATTCATGGTGCTTTAATAGGTTCAATTTTAACCGCTATTGTTTATGCTCGCATAAAAAAACAATCCTTTTGGCAATTAGCAGATATTATCGCACCAAGTTTGATCTTAGGTCAGGCAATTGGGCGCTGGGGAAACTTTATTAATCAAGAAGCACATGGTGGACCCATATCTACTCAAACATATGAAAGTTTCCATCAGTATTTACCTGACTTTATAATGAATCAAATGTGTATTGAAGGAATTATGTATCATCCAACGTTTTTATATGAATCATTGTGGAATCTAATTATCTTTGCAAGTTTACTTATTATTAGAAGATTTAATCCCATTCGCGGACATTTATTCTTGTATTATTTAATGATGTATTCAGTAGGAAGATTCTTTATTGAAGGTATGAGAACTGATAGTCTAATGAATCTAGGATTAAAGCAAGCACAATTAATTTCAATTATAATAATTGTTGTTTCAATTATTATAATGATTTATAGAATTAAAAAGCATAGAGTAAAATTACGTTATGATAATAGTAAAATATAAATTGTAAGGGAGTCATTGTGTGTTTAACATTTTTCTTAAAGGAACCAAAGAAGGATTAAAAGTGACTTGGACATTAGGTAAAATTGTATTCCCAGTTACAATTATTGTGACAATACTTCAATACACCAAAATCTTGCCTTGGTTTATAAAATTAATTGCCCCACTTATGGGATTGCTTGGATTACCTGGAGAAGCGGCGATGCCACTTGTTCTAGGTAATGCACTCAATTTATATGCTGCAATTGGAGCAATTGTATCTTTTGAATTTACAGTAAAAGAAGTATTTA
>CALZEK010000085.1 GCA_945639745.1 uncultured Bacillaceae bacterium | reverse complement strand
CATTACTTGGTTTAGAATTAGTGACTGGTTCTTTTGCCCTCATGCCGATTGCCAGGTTAAATAAACAAACAACGACGAAAAAAATGTTTCATAATTTTTCTTGGGCTTTTATTGGCAATTTAATAGGTGGGTTATTTTTTGCTTTATTATTCAGCTATTATATTCAGCACACAGCCACTTCAGCTAGCTTACAATTAATTGAAAAAGTTATTGCCAATGCTGAAGGGAAAACAATTGTTTATCAAGAGGCTGGTCGTACGGGAATGATTGTCTTACTTATTAAGGCTTTTCTTTGTAATTGGATGGTGACAATGGGCGTCATTATGAGTTTCACCTCCTCTTCAACAATAGGTAAGACTATTGCAATGTGGTTACCTATTTTGATTTTCTTTGCTTTAGGTTTTGAACACGCTGTTGTAAATATGTTTATTATTCCAGCTGGTATGCTTTTAGGAGCAGATGTGACATTAGCTGATTGGTGGGTATGGAATCAAATTCCTGTAACGATAGGAAACTTTATTAGTGGATTCTTTTTCACTGGATTTTTGTTACATTATATGTTGAAAAAATAATACGAAGCTATTCTTTGATAAGAATAGCTTCGTATTTTTATAGCTTATTTATTTTTATATTGACGCATATGTTCTGTAATTCCAGCTAAATAAATATCAGCCGGATCATTGTCACCACTATATTCAACCGTCGAACCATCAGTTGGTAATTCTTTTAAGAACTCTGCTTCATATTCTTTAATTGTTACTTCTTTTCTGTTTGCTAATAATGCTTTGTGATTAGCCGTATTTAGATGATCTTGATAACCTTCTTCCAAGATTCCTGTGAAAAATTCACCAACAGAACCCGATCCATAACTAAACATGCCTATGCGATCACCCGCTGCTAAATTATCATCGTTTTCAATTAATGATAATAAGCTTAAATAAAGTGATCCCGTATAAATATTTCCAACTAAACGATTATATGTTGTACTTGTTTTATAACGCTCTGTTAATTGATTAGCCACGCTTTCTGCTACATTTTCTAAATGAGGCTTAAGTGCTTTTTCTCCCATACGTGTATAAGGTAAATGGAAACATAGCGCTGCAAAATCTGCAAAATCCCGCTTCGTTTTTTCTTTATACTCTCCCCATAAATCAGCAAAGAAATCAATATAGCGATCATTTGAATATTTTCCATCGACAAATGCGACATCTGAATAGATTGGGCGCCAAAAGTCCATCGAATCCTCTGTTTGGAATGTTGTTTCTTTTTCTAGTGTCATAATTCTTGGGTCTTGGCTTAATAAAATAGCAACAGCACCCGAACCTTGCGTTACTTCTCCAGGTGTCGCTAGACCATAACGGGCAATATCTGATGCCAAGATAAGTACTTTACTTTCTGGATTAAGAGCAATATATCCTTTTGCTAATTGAATGGCTGCTGTTGTACCGTAACAAGCTTGTTTTGTTTCTACAGCGCGAACTTGTTTTTTTAAACCTAATAGACGACTCACATAAATCGCAGCTGATTTTGAATGGTCAATCCCTGTTTCTGTACCAAAAATAACATAATCAATTTGTTCACGATCTTTGTCATCAATTAACTGATGTGCAGCATTTGCTGCCATAGTTACCGTATCTTGTGTAATAGGTGTTACAGCCATCTCATCTTGACCAATACCTTTTGTATATTTTAATGGATCATCGCCTCTAGCCTCAGCCAACTTGACCATATCAACATACATATGCGGTGCATAAAATCCTATCTTATCAATTCCTATTTTCATTTATTTTTCTCCTTTACAAACTTAAATTGTGAAATGTTGCACATATGTATAATAAAAAACAAACAGAGAGTTTAAGTTAATAAACCCTCTTTTATATTCTCATATTTAAGTTGTAATTGAAAGAAGTTATACTTATTTATTCCAAATCGGCATAATTGTTATTCTATTATTTAGTAGAACCTATTTCTTTTATTTTTTTGCGTGTTTCTTCTGTTCCATACTGATAAATAAAGTGATAAGCTGCCATGACATTATCATCACTTTCTTCACGCATTTCATCAACTTCTTTTTCAGCAAATGGTTTAAAAGGAATGTTTTTTATGGCAAATTCAAATTCTTTTGCATCATTATCCTGGAGAATATTTTCAAACTTCACTATTTGCGATGGTGTTGCTCTTACTTCATATTCAACCGTATCAGGTACGCTTACTTCACTAACTGTTCTTTTATCTAATGAAATATAATATGTCTTTACTTGTTCTTCCATTGTCATCACTCCTATTATACGTATTACCCTTTTAAGTTTAAATTTAAACAAAAAAAGACTACTTAATTTATAAGTAGTCTTTTTATATTGAAAGCTGTATCTCTGAATCACTTGTTACATAATCAACTTGGCGCACCTTTTGATCAGCTAAATAAGCTTGTTTAGTGACAGTATATAAATTGTATTTAAATACTGTTTGATTTACAAAAGTTTGAACGGCTTGATAACGATAGTCTGCTTCGGCAACATATGCTAACTTCAAGGCTGCTTTTTGCGAGCGGTAATTATCAACTCTGATTTTCATAAAGACTGTTTGAATCTCGGTTGTATCAAATATGTCATTAAAAAATAATTCTTTTGCTACTTTATTATATCCGCTACCATGATAATCTTTACCTAACCAAGTAGATAAAAAACCACCATATTCAGTGATATCATAAAGTGTGATTAAACCAATCGGTCGATTCCATTCATTAACAATAACCCGAACGATCATTTCTCCTCGATTTTCAGCTTCTAAAATATGATTCACATTTGAAATATATTCATTAAAGTCATTCACATAGTTGCGCACATAAGGTGAAACGTCAGGATGACTCATTTCTGTATATAAAATGAAATGTTCTTCCATTGTTAGATTATAGGTTCTTAACATAACATTACCTCCTTAGTCACTTAAAAAGTGACAGTAAATTTAGAAGTAATTCAGTTACGAGACCTTAAAAGTAGTCGTTTTTAAGGAGATGAGTCAGTCGCTCATCTTGTTTTACTCTAACTAAATTATATTCAATTTTCTCATCTTTATATTTAGGAACAGTGTCACTAGACATGACTCATCCCCCCCTTTTTTATTTTTTTGAAAAAAATAACACACCTGCACAAATAGAGGTGTGTGTTATCTACTGATACCTCTATTCGTTTGAGCTTTAGCTTTGTTTGACGTAGGAAGAAGTTCCAGTCACATTAAAAATAACCTTAATTCGATTATTTTAGTTAACCCATTGGCGTCTTTCGACATTTCTGGGTAGTAACGTTTCTTCAAACAGTAGCCTCACCTAACAAGGTTAATATTCAATTTATACTTAAAATATACCATGTCTATTTAAGCAATGCAATCTATTTTTTAAGTAAATTTCATTATTTTTTATTCTTAAAAAGACACCTATTTACGTTATTTTTGAAGGTAAGTTAATGTTTTGCCCGATAGGCCAAATGCTATTGTTAATAATGGACTTAAGAGACAAAAGAATGTAAATGGTAAATAACTTAATGTTGAGACATCTAAAACACTTGCTATAAAGACACCACATACACTCCATGGTACGAGTGGATTCACAACAGTTCCAGCATCTTCACTAACCCTTGCCAAGTTAATTGTTTCTAAACCAACTTTTTTATATTGCGAACCATAGGCTTCACCTGTTAATAAGATAGACAAATATTGTTCTCCTATTAAAACATTGATGCCAATTGCTGTTAATGCAGATGAAATAATAACTGATTGAATACTATTTAACAGATTTTCAATTGAATTTAGCAATTTAGGCACAATTCCTAATGAAAATAATAATCCACCCAAACTTAAGGCTAAAATAACAATTCCTATTGTAAATAACATACTTTCCATTCCGCCACGTGTTAATAATGTATCGATTTGTTCATTCCCTGTTTCAGATACATATCCGCCAAATAATGTTATTAATACTTTGCCAATCGGTTGTGGATTAGTAAAGATTGAAATAATCAAAGCCGTCAATGATCCCGCACTCAAAGCTAAAAATGCAGGCACTTTTTTAATTGATAATAATAAAAGAACAGCAATCGGAATGACAGCTGCATACCAATTAATTAAACCCGTTTCAGCTAAACTTTCTTGAAATTCATTCATTTTTGTAAATTCTGTTACTGTAATATTTGGTGAAATAATTGCAAATAAAACAAGTGAGATTAAAAATGCCGGAAATGTTGTCCAGCCCATATTTTTTATATGATCAAATAAATCAACTTGCAAAATTGATGATGCCATATTTGTTGTATCTGATAGAGGTGACATTTTATCACCAAAAAAAGCACCAGAAACAATGGCACCTGCCGTCATTGCCAAGGACACATCCAAGGTTTGAGATATCCCAATAAATGCAAGGCCAACTGTTCCAACAGTCGTTAGAGAACTCCCAACACTTAAACCAATAATTGCTGTGACAACAAAAATAACCGCCAAATAGAATTTAGGGGTCACTAATTCAAACCCGCCATAAATAAGTGTCGGTATTGTACCAGCTAGCATCCACGAAGCAATTAAAATACCTATCATAAAAAATAAAAACACAGCTGCAATACCTGCTTTTGCACCTTCTACCATATCTGCTTCGAGTTGCTGATAACTTATTTTTTTTACTAATCCATAAATAATCAGCGATAACATCGCTAATAAAAGTGCAATATGTGGTGGTGCTTCATAAAAAATAATACTTGCGCTCATTAAACTAATCATGACAATAACCATTAATACCGCTTCGGTTAATGTTGGCATTTGGATAGCTTTAATTCTAAACATTTAACTCTCTCCTACTTTTAATCTTCATAAATAACTTCACTAAAATAATTCCAAAAACAGCACCACTAAAATCAATTAGCACATCACGAATTTCACCACTTCGTCCTGGAATAAACAATTGATGAAACTCATCAGTAATCGCATATAATAAACAGACACTTAGTGTAAATAAAACAGCACGTCTCCCTTGATAGGCTAGATAAACAAGTACACTCAATATCGTATAGACAAAAAAGTGAATTGATTTTCTAATCAAAGAATGTAAATTCATATCAGATTCAATCAGGGATAATAAGATAAAGATTAAAAACATACTATAAATAAAAATAATTGTCCCCTTACCACGATAGGCAAAATAAATCAGCACGGCTAAGATTAAATAAGCCATGAAATGTGCCGATTTCCTTATAATCGTGTGGAAGACTCCTTCATATTCAACTGGAATCGGTAATAGATTAAGTAAATAAAGTAATATTCCTCTACTTGTTGCTGCAGAATCTGTTGCTGGTTGATGTGATAAATAAAAAATAACGCCCATCCAAACAATACTCGGCAAATAACGAATTAATCTAATTTCCATTTAATTTTTTCACCATGATGGGTGTTTGATGGATATTTATCCGTTCGAATCCAAGCGCTTCATATTGTTTAACTTTAGGGAACTCTGTCACATTTGTCTCTACCACTTGCTTTTTAATTTCTTTTTCAACCATTAATGCTAAGTAATCATAATTATTATATTTACAGTAATGAATAAACTTAGTTAAAATCAACATTTTATTTTCAAGCGAATAGTAATTTTCTGACCAGTTAAAGTCACTAATTGTCATGACTAAATGATCATGAATAAAAAATGCTTGCGTTTCGTTTAATGTATTTATTAAATATGCTTCTTCATCAGATAATTCATCAGTAATTACTGGTAATTGATGAGGATCCGAAAAATAGTTCATATTATATAAATGAAAATTAAAATCAACAACCGTTGTTAAATTCTCTAAATTAATTGGCATATTATCGCTTAACATATTAACTTCTACACTACCAACTATCACGCCGGTATCTTCATCTAAAAATTGACCAACATTTAATATTAAATCATCTATATGCATATATTTACCTCTTTTATTTTTCATTGATTTTTCTATTATCCTTTATTCTTAATGATAATACAAACATCTCGTTAAAGATTTATATTTTACTTCTTTTCTTTTTAAAATAAAAAGCCTGAACAAATTAATGTTCAGGCTTTATTTTTTACTTAGTCCTTTAATAACTCATTTTCCTTCAAGTATTCTAAAGCAACTTCACGTGGAGACTCACCTTCAACATTAACTAAATAATTCATTTCTCTCATTTCATCATCTGTTATTTTTCCAGCTAGTTTATTTAAAACTTCTTCTAACTCAGGATGTTTTTCTAAGGTTTCTTCTCTTAGTAAAGGTGCT
>CALZEK010000084.1 GCA_945639745.1 uncultured Bacillaceae bacterium | reverse complement strand
TTATATTAAAAAATAAAAAAATAATAACCTCAATACATTAATTGAAAAAGAATATATGGAAGCAATAATTTATTAATTAAATTCAAAACATATTTAGGTTGCCTACTACCTCTAGCAAAAAAACCAGAAATTAAAATAAAAGCAGGCATATGAAAAGTGTATATCCATGTATATAATGCTTGAGAACCAGTTGATAGATTGGTATAAGGTTGGAGAAGATGACCAAACACAACAAGGAATATTAAGCCAACTCTTGCATTATCATAAAAAGAATCTCTTTGCATAAGTGTTCACCTCTTACTTTAAGCATACACTATTTCTTTTAAAAAATATAAAAAAATCAAAATCTTTAAGAATTTAAAAGGAATTGTTATGTAGATGTAATTAATCAGCAATATTTTATAAAGAATAATCAGAATAAACTTTATATTGTTTATTAGTTGCATCTTATAATTATACGTTGTAATGTATAATTAATACGTGATGACGGAGGTAACTAACGTGCAAAAAAAATATCCGATTTCAACTCATTTAAAATTTATTATACCTTCATTGATAGGTATACTTTTATTTATAACGCCAATTAAAGTAGATGATGGTTTTACGATACCAATTGGAATCTTGGCTGGTTTTGTGGAAACTATATTAGCTAATTATTTATCATTAATTATGATGCTGATTATTGTGATAACAGCGATATTAACGGTAGTCATTAAATTAGGTGGAAACAAGTACGAACGATTTCCTTTTATAAATAATTTATTCAATGTTAATACTTTTTGGACAATTACTCGGATTATTGCAGCTGTTTTTGCTGTGATGGTTTATTATCAATTGGGAACAGAAGCAATTTATAGTGAAGATACGGGTGATTTACTTTTAGGTGGATTACTGCATACATTATTTGCTGTCTTTTTATTTGCTGGATTATTTCTTCCGTTACTAATGGATTTTGGATTATTAGATTTATTTGGTACATTAATGACAAAAATAATGCGTCCGTTATTTAGATTACCAGGTCGAGCTTCGGTAGATAGTTTAGCTTCTTGGGTAGGGGATGGCACAATTGGCGTCTTATTGACGAGTAAACAATATGAAGAGGGCCACTATACAAGAAGAGAATCAGTCATTATTGGGACGACATTCTCAGTTGTATCTATTACTTTTACACTTGTCATTATTGAAACAGTGGGGCTTGAACATATGTTTATTCCATTTTATTTAACGGTTATTATTGCTGGAGTAATAGCTGCACTAATTATGCCAAGAATCCCACCATTATCACGGATTCCTGATACATATATGGATGGTGTAGAGTCACAAGGTGAAGAAAAAATTCCTGAAAGCTACAGTTTGTTTTCTTATGGTTATAAAAAAGCTTTGGATCGTGCAGAAAATTCGCCAAGTTTTTCACTTTTCTTTAAAAGAGGCTTACAAAATGTTTTAGATATGTGGATGGGTGTTGCACCAATAGTGATGGCATTTGGATTGATTGCACTTATCTTTGCAGAATTTACACCATTATTTGAATGGTTAGGAATGCCCTTTATTCCTTTATTAGAATTAATGCAAGTTCCGTATGCTAAAGAAGCTTCAGAAACTATATTAATTGGTTTTGCAGATATGTTTTTACCAGCTGTTATTGGTGCATCAATTGAATCAGATATGACACGTTTTATTATTGCTGTATTATCTGTGACTCAACTTATTTATATGTCTGAAGTCGGTGGTGTCTTACTTGGTTCAAAAGTACCAGTTAAATTTATTGACTTAGTCTTTGTCTTCTTACTAAGAACTCTTATTACTTTACCAATTATTGTAGGGATTGCTCATTTACTCTTTTAACTATGACTATGCCTTGCTAAATAAAAGCAATATATGATAAACTAACAGTAGTTATTGTTTCTTTATCTAGGAGGCGTAGGTCGTGAGTGTTTTAATTAATACATTATTAATTATTAGTGCAATTGTTATGATTATATTTATAGTTCTACAACCTGGTAAGAGTGAAGGTTTATCAGGTGCAATTTCAGGTGGAGCTGAACAATTATTTGGAAAGAAAAAGGCAAGAGGACTTGATTTAGTTCTTCATCGTGGAACGATTATCACAGCGACAATATTTTTTGTGTTAGCATTTATAAGTGCTTATGTATTATAATGATAAATTACCTCCCTTATCACTCACTTGTGATAAGGGTTTTTATTTTAATGACTGTAAGGAGAGCATAAAGTATGAAAATAAAATTACCTGAACCATTTACATTTGAAGCAGGAAAGCGAGCAGTATTATTACTGCATGGTTTTACAGGGCATTCAGCAGATGTTAGAATGCTTGGACGATATCTTGAAAAGCAAGGTTATACAACTCATGCACCGATCTATAAAGGCCATGGTGTAGCACCAGAAGAACTGATTAAATCTTCACCAGAAGATTGGTGGGAAGATGTTTTAGCAGCATACCATCATTTAAAAGAGTTAGGTTATGATGAAATTGCTGTTGCAGGGTTATCCATGGGCGGAGCACTGGGATTAAAACTAGCAACAGAATACGATGTAAAAGCTATGATTCCAATGTGTGCACCAGCATACTTTGATAATGAAAAGCAATTAATGAGTGCTTATTTAAACTTCACAAGACAATTTAAGCAATTTGAAGAAAAAGATGAAACAACTATTAAAAAAGAAGTGGATTTAATTCAAGATAACTCTTCCAAGTTGTTTAAAGAAATAGAGATGTTTGTTAATGAGGTAAATGGTATAATAAAAGAAGTTAAGATTCCAACATTTGTCGTTCAAGCACGTCATGATGAAATTATTAATCCTGAGAGTGCTAACTTTATTTATGACCATGTCTCAACAGAAGAAAAACAGATAAAGTGGTATGAAAATTCAACACACCTCATTACTTTTGGTAAAGAGAAAAATATGTTACATGAAGATATTTATAACTTTTTAGAATCATTAAATTGGAAAAATTAATTTGAAAGAAGGTGCAAAATGAAAGAATTAAAAGAACAAATCATATCATATTTTAAAGAAACAGGTACGAGACCATTATCGGTACAAGAATTAGAAGATGCGCTCGGCTTAACAGAAACTGCAGATTTTAAACAATTAGTTAAAGTGTTAAATGAATTAGAAGGATCTGGGGATCTAGTTAAAACTCGGAAAAACCGTTTTGGTTTGCCTGAGAAAATGAATTTGATTCGTGGAAAAGTAGAAATGAATAAAAAAGGATTTGCTTTTATCATACCTGAAGATCCTGAGCAACAAGATATTTATGTCCACGCAAATGAACTGAATTCAGCAATGAACAATGATATTGTCCTTGTTCGATTAGATAAAGAAGGGGTATTAAAACATCGTCCTGAAGGAACGATTATTCGTGTAGTTGAACGGGCGAACTATGTTGTTGTAGGGACATATGAAGATAATAAAACATTTGGTTTTGTCGTACCTGATGATAAACGTATGCCTAATGATTTATTTGTGACGAAAGCTAATTCAAAAGGCGCTATCCATGGACATAAAGTGATTGCCCATATTACAAAGTATCCAGAAGGTAGAAAAAATTCAGAAGGTGAAATAATTCAAATCTTAGGACACAAAAATGATCCAGGTATTGATATTATTTCAATTATTCATAAACATGGTATTAAAATCGATTTTCCAAAAGAAGTTTTGAAAGAAGCAGAACAGACGCCTGATGAAATTAAATCATCAGATTTAACTGGACGTAAAGATTTACGTGAAGAAACAATTGTTACGATTGATGGTGCTGATGCAAAAGATTTAGATGACGCGATTAGAGTAGAAAAATTAGCAAATGGTAATCATTTACTGGGTGTTTATATTGCCGATGTAAGCTATTATTTAAACGAAGATTCAGAAATGGATAAAGAAGCAAATGAACGTGGAACAAGTGTTTATTTAGTTGATCGCGTTATTCCAATGATTCCACATCGTCTTTCAAATGGCATATGTTCACTTAATCGTGGAGAAGATCGTCTTACCTTAGGATGTGAAATGGAAATCGATCCAACAGGTGAAGTTGTTAATCATGAGATATTTGAAAGTGTTATTCGAACAACAGAACGTATGACATATGACGATGTTAATGAGATATTAGTAAATAAAAATGAAGAAATACGTCAAAAATTTAATGAACTAGTACCAATGTTTGAGGCGATGGAAGAGTTAGCAACTAATTTACGAAAAAAACGTAACCAACGTGGTGCAATTGATTTTGATTTTAAAGAATCTCAAGTGATTGTCGATGAAAAAGGACATCCAACTGATGTTGTGATTCGCGATCGTCAAGTCGGAGAGAAATTAATTGAAGAATTTATGTTAGCAGCAAATGAAACAGTAGCTGAACATTTTCATTGGTTAGAAGTACCATTTATTCATCGTATTCACGAAAATCCAGACGAAGGAAAGTTAGAACATTTCTTTGAATTTTTAGCAGGTCTTGGTTATCAAATAAAAGGTTCAAAAGATTCAACTCACCCCTTAGAATTACAAAAAGCATTAACAAAGGTTAAAGGTGAACGTGAAGAGATGGTTATTTCAAAATTATTACTTAGATCAATGAAACAAGCTAAATATAATCCAGATAGTATTGGACATTTTGGACTTGCAACAGATTATTATACACACTTTACATCGCCAATTAGACGTTATCCAGACTTGATTGTCCACCGTTTAATTCGGACGTATTTATTAAATAATGATATGAATAGTAAAACAATCAAGAAATGGAAAGAAGCATTACCTGACATCGCTCAACATACATCAGCAATGGAACGTGCAGCAATTGATACTGAACGTGAAGTAGATGATTTAAAGAAAGCAGAATATATGAAAGATAAAATTGGTGAAACGTATCCAGGCATTATTAGTTCTGTAACGAACTTTGGATTGTTCATCGAATTAGAAAACACAATTGAAGGTTTAATTCATGTCAGTTACATGACAGACGATTACTATAACTTTGATGAACGTCATCAAACATTAATTGGGGAGCGAACAGGTAATGTTTACCGAATAGGCGATGAGGTTGAAGTGCGTGTAATTAAAGTGAATTTAGATGAACATGCGATTGATTTTGAGTTTGTAAAGTAACAGATAAAGGAGGTAACTCATGTCAAAAAAGCAATTTGAGCGTCCTTTAGCGCAAAACAGAAAAGCATCACATGATTATTTTATTGAAGAAACATATGAAGCAGGGATTGTTTTACAGGGAACTGAAATTAAATCAATCCGGGGGAGAAAAGTAAGTTTAAATGATGCTCACGTAAGAATCTTAAATGGAGAAGCGCAATTAATTAATATGCATATAGCTCCCTATGAACAAGGTAATCGTTATAATCATGACCCAACTCGAACACGTAAATTACTCTTACATCGTAGCCAAATTGATAATTTAGTTGGTTTAACACAACGACAAGGTTATACAATTGTCCCATTAAAATTATATATAAAAAATGGTTATGCAAAGCTTTTAATAGGTTTAGGTCGTGGTAAGAAGCAATATGATAAACGACACGATTTAAAGCAAAAACAAATGAAACGTGATATCGATCGTGCAATGAAAGATAATTATCGCTAAAATAAAAAACCATCAAAATATCTTTAAAAAGATATTTTGATGGTTTTATTTTTGCATTCTTAGCATATAGCGTAGAGGAATAATTGACAGTAAAATAATTAATAAAGCATGTGGTGCTGCTAAGTGATAGAGTGCTTCACTTGCTTCTACCCAAATTCGAATTGCCATTGTATCGTAGCCGGGTGGTCGCAGCAGAAGCGTTGCTGGTAGTTCTTTGATTGAACTGACAAATACAAGAGCCCCACCTGCTAAAACACCAGGTAAAATTGATGGAAGAATAACTGTAAACATAACCTTCCAAGGAGGCTGCCCTAAACTTTGAGCAGCTTCATCAATCCTCGGAGAAAGCAAACTGATTGAAGCTTCCTGAGCTTGCATGGCTTGAGGTAAAAATAAGATAATAAATGCAATAATAATTAAAAAGAAGGTATTATAAAGCGGTGTGTTGTTAAACACAAAAACAAGTCCTAATGCTACAATAACACCAGGTAAGGCGTAACCAGAATAAGCTAATTTATCAATTAATTTAGAAATTACACTAGGGTAACGCGATTTTAAATAAACAATAGGTAATGCAATTATCATACTGATTAATGCAGCAATTCCTGAAACTTTTAAACTATTAAAGGCATAAATCCAAAATTTACTATCCATTGCACCTGCTTGAAAGCCAAT
>CALZEK010000083.1 GCA_945639745.1 uncultured Bacillaceae bacterium | reverse complement strand
AGACGCACCGACAAAAATTACTCCCCACAGACCCACCGAATTAATTGACATGCAAGCAGATGAGGTTGAAGTTGTTACAGGCGAACCCCTATCTTTTTATAACGATGATACATGGGAAGTGGTAAGTAAAATAAATGCCGCGGATATTGTCGTGTTTGGTACACCCATCTACCAGGCATCAATTACAGGTGCTTTAAAGAATTTACTAGATCATTTTCCAGTAGATGCATTTAATCGAAAAGTAACAGGCATGGTGACGATAGGTGGGATTGAAAAGCACTTTTTAGTTTCAGAGTACCAATTAAAGCCAATTCTATCGTATTTAAAAGGGCTGGTGCCACGACGAAATGTATTTGTGCATAGTGATTCATTTAATGATATAAATGAAATAACAGATGAGCACGTGCTACCACGTATGCAATTAATGGCTGAGGAGATGTTAGAGTTACAAAAGTGCATTAAATAAAAAGTTAAGAGTTATCTAAACCATGATAATACTTAATTAAAAAATCGTTAGTAATCTGACCATGCTTTACTTGATAAACTTTATAACTAATCATAGCTTCATTATTGTAAGGAACGATAAAATCATGCTGTTTGTTTCCATCTAAGTAAATAATCGCTGCTTTTGAAGGCATGTGACTTGTTTGATCACCTCTTAAACGTTTGTAGCTAAGGCGATTAAAATACGTAAATAATTCATTTATTTTAACTTGATCTGTGGTTGTTTTAGTTTTACCGTTTATCTCCATAGATATTTTAACCACATCAGATTGTTTTATGGCTAACGTAGCGTTAAAGCTTTTCTCTCGGTAATCAGACCGGGTTATTCCAAGAACAGCTACACTCACAACGATGATAATACTTAAGATAATAATTATACGCTCCATATGTCTCATCCTTTATAGTACTTTTATTATTTTAATAATCAGTGCTATTGAGAGATTTTAGGAAATGTGTGCTCATCCTAAGTATAAACAGTAAAACGTCATTTGTCACAAGTGATTAATCATTTTTTAGGAGGACATGATGAAATTGGGTAAATCCAAAGATCAACATTTAAGTGGTAAAATATATTCATTTAGTTTATTAATTTTTTTAGTTATTGCATTTATTATTTATTTTACATATTTACCAAACAACAGCGTATGGTTAATCAGTACCATCCTCGTTACTGTCGTCATTCATTTTGCAATTTATTTAATTGTTGCCTTATTTATTAACTTGGGTGAAGAGCGACCATTTGTTAAACAGTATAATCAAGTGATGGAAGAATATGAAAAGACAAACGATCCAAAAGAATTATATCAAGGATTAATTAATATAAATTTCACACCAACAAAAATAGAAACAAAAAATGCTTACAATCTAAGCATGTCAACAGCTTTACATCGACTTAATCGAACAAAAGAAGCGTTAACTTATTTAGACAAAATAAATACTAAAAACCCAGAACTAGCAAAGATTGTCGAAGAGCAAAAAAAGTATTTTAAAAGTAAGAAAAAATAAACTCTTATAAAAAGGATGATAATGATGATTAAAGCAGTGTTTTTTGATGTGAATGAAACAATCTTAGATTTATCGTCACTAAAAGAAAAGTTTGCTAAATATTTATCAGATGATCAGATTGTTAACTATTGGTTTACCAAGCTTTTACATACATCGAATACAGTTGCTATTATGAATGAGTATGTAAATTTTGGTGAGTTATCAGCAATCGTGTTAGAAAACGTTTTTTATGAACAGGGAAAAACATTAACAGAAGAAGCTAAATCAGATATTTTAGGGACTTTTAGAAAACTATCGCCATATCCTGATGTGAAAGCAGCGCTTAAGATCTTAAAAGACAATGATATTAAAGTAATTGCTGTATCTAATTCATCATTAGAAATGATGGAAGAACAACTTACAAATGCAGGACTAATTGATTTGTTTGATCATTATTATTCGGTTGATGCAGTAAAAAAATATAAACCTTTTAATCAGATATATCAATATGTTGCCAAGAAAGAAAATATCTCAACAGATCATGTTGTTATGGTGGCTTCACATGATTGGGATTTATTTGGTGCTAAAAAAGCGGGTTTGAAAACAGCCTATATTAAACGGAAAGCAGTAATCTTTAATCCAATTTATCCGCAACCAGATTTTTCCGAGGAGGAATTAACAAGCTTAGTAGAAAAAATCGTGAATAATGACTAATTTAAAAACACTTACGTAAATGTAGGTGTTTTTTAAGTTGGATTAATTAGAAAAATCAGATAAATGAGTTATAATAAAATGAAGTGGATAAAAATTAAAAAATGAGGGTAGATAAGTGAAAGATAAAAACGTTATTACGATCGGTGCTTTACTTTTATTAGTCGTGCTGGGAATATTATTATATTTTAACTTAGGAGATAAAGATAAGGGATATCAAAACTTTGAAGAATTAAATGAAAATGAAGTTGAAGGTGAGGATTATACGATTCATTTTGAAGAAACTCATTCAGATGTGTTGCTCCTTGCTATCCACGGTGGAGGAATTGAACCAGGTACAACAGAGCTAATTAAAGAATTAGCCAAAAATAATGATTATGCCTACTATAGTTTTAACGGCATTAAAAAGTCAGGAAACAGATCAATGCATCTTACTTCAACAAAGTATGATGAACCTAAAGCACTAGAGATGATAAGCAACAGTTCAATTACTTTATCAGTGCATGGCTACGATGATGAATTAGAAAAACATACCTTTATAGGTGGTTTAGATAAAGAGTTAGCAGATCAAGTAAAATTAGCTCTTCAAGATGTGGGATTCTCTGCAAGTTTAGCACTTAAGAATTTAGCAGGACTTAAAAAAGATAATATCGTCAATCAAAACAAACAAGGTAAAGGCGTTCAAATTGAAATAAGCACAGCTCAAAGAGAGAAGTTTTTTAAAGATAATAATCTCGCATCTGAAAACAGGAAGCAACCTGAAGATGATTTTTATCATTATATAAATGCTATTGAGTCTGTCTTAAATAATGATTAATTAAAGAGGTGAAACATGTGAAGACATATCAATTAGGAGTCATGCATGGTGATGGAATAGGCCGCGAAGTGATTGAAGCAACTTTAGCTGTCTTAGAAGCTGCTAATCAAGGAAGAGAACAAGTTAAATTAAAGCTAGAGACCTTACCAATGGGTTTTTCAGCAATTGATAGATATGGCCATCCATTACCTGAGGAAACAAAAGAAAAGTTAGCTCAAAAAGATGGATGGATTATGGGACCACATGATTCAGCTGCTTATCCAGAGCGTTTTAAAGCAGAAAGAAATCCAAGTGGTGAGTTACGTCATTATTTTGACTTATTTGCTAATATTAGACCTGCAAAATCGCTTAAAGGAATTAATGGCTTAGTAAATGAAGCAGACTTAATTATTTATCGTGAAAATACAGAAGGCTATTATCCTGATAGAAATATGTATAGTGGAGTTGGCGAATGGATGGTAACGCCAGATGTAGCTGTTTCAAGTGGTGTATTTACGAGAAAGGCGATTGAACGAATTGCTCGAGCGGCTTTTGAAGCTGCAATGAAAAGAAAGAAGCAAGTAACCATTGTCCACAAAGCAAACGTCATTAGGCTAGGTACAGGGCTTTTTAAAGATGTCTGCTATGAAGTGGCAAAAGAATATCCTGAAGTGGAAGTGAATGACTTTCACGTTGACGCGATGGCAGCGCATTTAGTCAAAAGAATGAATGATTTTGATATTATTGTGACTGAAAATATGTTCGGAGATATCTTATCTGATTTAACGGGCGAATTAGTAGGGGGATTAGGTTTATCACCAGCAATTAATGCAAACGAATCACAAGCAATGGCACAAGCTGTCCATGGTTCAGCACCAGATATTGTCGGTCAAGAAATTGCCAATCCTGTAGGTATTATGTTATCAACGGTGATGTTACTTGAATGGTTAGCAAATAAACATCAGGATAAAATGCTATTAAACTTAGCCAAAAAAATTGAAACAAGTATTTTAACAACACTCGAAAAAGGTGAAACAACACCAGATCTCGGTGGAACTAAATCAACACAAACATTCACTGAAGCAGTCATTAAACATTTGGATTAATTGTTTGAAAAAACACTTGCGACTCATTACATAAATGAGCCACAAGTGTTTTTAAATTAAATTAAAATTTATGTTCTTGGGATTGATAATAGTAAATCACATCTTGTTTAATTGAGATAAATAGCTTATATTATGTGCAAGTCTGATCGAAGTTACGATTAATTAATTTTTTAATTTTATTTACTTGAAATAAATTAGGAAGAGGATATTATGAAGCGGATTATTTTGTCTTGTTTAATTGTGTCAGTATGCTTTATCCCAAAGTTAATTAGTGCCGATAATCACCAAATTGAAAAAACTATAGAAGTTGGTTATGTTCCAGATTCACCTCCTTATCAGTTTTATGAAGACGGGCTGAATAAAGGTTTTAATATTGATGTGATGAATCAAATTGCTAAAAATTTAAATTTGACAGTTAACTATATTCCAATGACGCAATATCAGTCTGTTAATGCAATGAGCTCTGGTGATGTTGATGTTTTATTAGGGGTGCCTTTTACCAAAAAAAATGATGCAATAATGGACTTTACAGAGCCCTATGTCACTTCAGAAATAAGTATTCTTGCACATAAAGATAATCAGATTGAGAAATTGGAAGATATTAATCAAGCACAGATGGCGCTTCAATTAAATAGTTTAGAATATGAGTTTATGAAAAATATTCGGAATATTGACTTACATGCCTCAAGCCGACAAGATGTAAGTTTAAAAATATTAATGCATGATCGTGCTGATATTTTTGTAGGGAATTATTTTACTGCTAAATATTTATTAAAATCAGCAAATCTCGAAAAAGATTATCAGTTTATTGAAAATAAATTAATACCGATAGAATATTCATTTGCTGTTAAAAAAGAAAATTATCATTTATTAAATAAATTAAATGCAGGTATTAATGATTTAAAACTATCAAATGAGTATACAACTATTTACAATCAATGGTTTGACACGTTAGATACACCAATGAGTGAAAAATTAAAAAAATTACTTCAAATAACAATTGTTATTATTATAATTGGTGTAATTATTTTTTTACTAAGTCTACGTTGGAATCGAGAGTTGCAAAGAGAGGTAAATAAAAAAACCAAAGATTTACAACAAACAAATGAAACGCTTGAACGACAAATCAAAAAAACATTAGAAAGCGAACAAACAAAAGAACAAGTATTAGAATCAAGTCTAAGAGGTGTTATGACTTTAAATTTAGATGGAACAGTTCTGACAATAAACCATGTAGCTTGTGAGATGTTTCGAGTTGATCAATCGGTGATTGGAAAGAAATTTAAAGATGTCATTTTAATGGGTGATGAATTAGAAGAAAAAATATTACGTGTTTTAGAGACAAAAGAAAAACACTTAGATCAATTGCTTAATGTAAGTGAATATCTAGAAGATATTGAATATATCACCTATGATATTCAACCAATTTATAATCATGATCAAGCAGTAACAGGTGTCTTGTTATTTGCTTTAGATATTACTGAAGAGAAAAAATTACAAGAATATCTATTCGAAGAAGAAAAAAGTCAGATACTTATTCAACTTGTAGCAGGTCTAGTGCATGAAATAAGAAATCCATTAACATCAATCAAAACATTTGTCGAAATGATTCCCAAAAAAATTGATAATCTGAAATTTAGAGAAGAAATTGCTACACACGTGCCAAGAGAAATTGATCGATTAAATAAGTTATTAGAGAGTTTAATTAATTACGCTAAACCAAAAGGCGACCATTCTGAAACAATCGATTTAAGCGAACTTGTACATTCATCAGCACTTATTTTTAAAAACAATATTGAAAATAAAGGTTATCATTTAAATTTAAAGGTTGAAAAAGGTCTTAAAATCAAAGGTGATTTAGATCAAATAAAACAAGTGTTAATAAATATTATTTTAAATGCTATGGAATCAATAAAGCAAAAAGATGATAAATTTAAAGAAATACCAACAATTACCATTCATCTTTATCATCAAGCAGAAAATAATATAATAGAAATCATAGATAACGGAATAGGTATGTCAGTAGAAACGCAAAATCGTTTGTTTGAACCGTTTTATACAACAAAATCAGAAGGAACAGGTCTAGGTCTTGGTTTATCAAAACAATTTATTAAAGAAAATAAAGGAGAAATATTTTTAGAAAGTGAATTAAACAAAGGAAGTAAATTTACTTTAGTTTTTAAAAGATGGGAGCAATCTGATGAATAAAATCTTAATCATAGATGATGAACAAGCTATTTGTTCATCACTTGAATTTGCATTAG
>CALZEK010000082.1 GCA_945639745.1 uncultured Bacillaceae bacterium | reverse complement strand
ACGTGTTATAATTCTAACAGATGTATAAATAAAAAAACATTACAGATTTTTTAAGTAATATATTTGTAGGAGAAATTCACTATTTTACAGATAATTTCACTTATGATCCTGAAGAGCACTACTTTTTAGAACAAGACATAGAAATATTTAAGTTCTTACAACATATATTAGCTGGAGAAAAGGTTTATACAAGTTCGAACACGCCAAGTTATTTTAGAGAAACATCAGGCGGACGACACGTTGTTATTCCACCTATTGCAATGAAAGATCTATTAGCTGAAATTGTTAAACGAAATTTTGTCGTGGAACAACAAAACCAAATTTATAGTTCAATTTCTGTTGTTGAAAATGAACTTCCTTTTAACTTTTCACTTGAACATGACACAAATAATGAATTAATGTTACAAATGAATAATGTTGAAGAATCTATTTATTTTGAACTATATGAGTTACTATTTTCCAAAGGCACTTTTTATTATCCCACGCCTTCTCAAACAATCGTTTTAAAACAACTGTTTCAATTAGGGATGATGAATCATGAATTTCCAATTGCACAAGAACAAGCAGACACTTTTTTATCAGAAGCATTACCTTTATTAAAGGATGTAGGGGAAGTGACTGTTTCAGAATCTGTTTCATCAGACATTGTTGAATATCCTCTGCGAGCTAAATTGTCATTGGAGCAAAAAGAAGGACGTATTATAGGTGAACTGCAGTATTTTTATGGAATTTATGAAGTGAGTCCTTTTAATGATTATCAAGAACGAGAAGTTTTTATTATTAGAGATGTAAAAAAAGAAACATTAATTATGAATTTAATTGAACATGCTAACTTTAGATATAATGGCATAAACCTTTATTTAGATATTGAAGAAGATGAAGCACTTTATGAGTTTTTATACCACATCTTACCACGATTAAATGAAGAGCTCGAGTTATTTTTAACATCTGATATTAGTGATATGATGACTGAGGATGAGCCTGTGCCAATAACACAAGTTGAGGTTGATAACCAAACAAACTTACTTGAAATAGGGTTTGAAATAGAAGGTGTCAGTGAAGAAGAGGTTCAGAAAATATTAGAAGCAGTAATTGAAAAGAAACGTTATTATCGGATGAATTCAGGTTCAATCGTTTCACTAGAAAATGAAGCATATGATTCAATGAAGCAACTCTTTACCGATTTAAAAGTTAAACGTGGAGATTTAGAAGATGCTCAAGTGTCGATGCCTGTATACCGTGGAACACAAATAGATGAACTAGTCCAAACAAAGAAGAAATATGATCCGACATTCGAAAAACTATTAGACCAACTAAAGCATCCTGAGGAGCAAGTGTATGAAGTTCCAGAAAACTTAGAAGCTGAATTAAGAGATTATCAAAATGTGGGATTCCAATGGTTTAAGTCCCTTAGTCATTATCATTTAGGTGGTATTTTAGCTGACGATATGGGTCTTGGTAAGACATTGCAAACAATTGCTTACTTGCTGTCAGAGCCATCTGATAAGCCACACTTAGTTATTGTACCGTCTTCAGTTGTCTATAATTGGCGTAATGAGTGTAAACGATTTGCACCGAGTTTAGATATTGAGCTAATTGTAGGAACACCTGAAGAGCGTGCTGAAATTATTAAAAATAGTAAAAATAAAGACGTATGGATTACTTCTTATGGAACAATTCGTCAAGATGTGTCAATTTATGAACAATTAAGTTTTCAAACGCTTATTTTAGATGAAGCACAATTTATAAAGAACTATGCTACGAAAACATCTCAAGCTATTCGAAAAATATCAGCTAGTCGAAAATTTGCTTTGAGTGGAACGCCCATTGAAAACTCTGTAGATGAATTATGGGCAATTTTCCAAGTGATTTTACCTGGATTAATGCCAAGTTTACGTGAATTTAAAAAATTAGAACCTATGAAAATTTCATTAATGACAAAGCCGTTTATTTTACGAAGATTAAAAACAGATGTTTTAAAAGAATTACCTGATAAAATTGAATCTGTTCATATGTCAGAATTGACAAAAGATCAAAAAGAACTATATGTAGGTTATTTAAAACAAATTCAAAAAGAAGCGACAGAATCAATCAATGAAGAAGGTTTTCAAGCAAATAGAATGAAAATACTTGCAGGATTAACAAGATTACGTCAAGTTTGTTCACATCCATCGATGTTTCTAGAAAATTATGAAGGACGTTCGGGGAAGATGGATGAATTGATCGAATCAGTCCAAACTTTTAGAGAAAATGGTAAACGGATGTTAATATTTTCACAATTTACAAGCATGCATGCGCTTATTAAAGAAGAACTAGATCGTTTAGGGATAGGCTATTTTTATCTAGACGGCCAAACAAAAGCAGAAGACCGTGTGAAAATGAGCGAACGTTTTAATGCAGGAGAAAATGATATTTTCTTAATCTCATTAAAAGCCGGTGGAACTGGATTGAACTTAACAGGTGCAGATACTGTTATTTTATTTGATCTATGGTGGAATCCAGCTGTTGAAGATCAAGCAGCTGGACGAGCACATCGTTTTGGACAAAAAGAAGTTGTTCAAGTGATTAGGTTTATCACAGAAGGAACAATAGAAGAAAAAATTTATGCATTACAGCAAAAGAAACGAGAACTCGTCAATCAAATTATCCAACCTGGTGAACAAATGCTACAATCACTTACAGAAAGTGATATTCGAGAACTATTAAATATCTAATTAAAAACATCCGAATTAAATTTAATTCGGATGTTTTTTAAAAAAAGCTTGTATTGAATATTCAGATAATATATAATGAGCTTATAAAGTAAAAAGGAGCGATAAAGATGAGAATTCTAGGTAAAGGAGTTTTAAGGTTATTAGCTTCATATATCGCAATCCCCGTAGCATTACTCTTGATGCCTACTTTTTTATTTACTCAAGATGTAAGCGCTTTCGATGGGTTGGTTAACTTTATAATTGGTGGAGAAAATAAACTTTAAAAATAATAAAACTAGTCGAAGCAAATTGTCTTCCGCTAGTTTTTTGTTGTTTATTAAACAATATAATTTTAAATGATAAGTTAAAAACATATACAAACTATGTTCTTAAACGTTATAATTGAATTAAGGGTAAAAAGATTAGAGGTTTTATAATGAATACTAAATATTCAAAGATAACGTTTAAAATAACATTGATTATTATTTTTATGGTTTCATTATTAGTTGGTATTGTCTATTTTGTTAATGAAAAATCAAAACCGACTGTGAAATCAGTTTTAGTAGAACCTTTTTTAACACAAAAAGTAAAAAAACATCAACCGACAATTGAAAAATATGCTAAAGAATATAAAGTGGAAAAACATGTAGATACATTGCTTGCCATGATGATGCAAGAGTCTGGTGGAAGAGGAAATGATCCAATGCAATCTTCAGAGAGTTATTGTGGTGAGATAGGTTGTATCGATAATCCTGAAAAATCAATTGAGCAAGGTGTTAAATACTTCTCTGAAAGCTTAAAAGCTGCAAAGGGCGATGTACGTTTAGCTGTTCAATCATACAACTTTGGTATAGGTTTTTCTAATTATGTTAAAGATAGAAATGATAGTTTTAGTCAAGAAATTGCAATAAAATTTTCTCAAGAAATGTATGCAAAAGCAGAAGATAAATCAATCTATACTTGCTTGAGGAAAGAAGCAAAAGCATATGATGCTTGTTATGGTGATATCTATTATGCAAGAGATGTGATGGAGTATCAAAAGGCATTTGCAAAGAAGTAATTATATAATATATGATTATAGTGTTATGATGAACAATGGAAATGTTAATTTATAGGAGGAATTAATAATGTCAAAAGAAATACACACAGAAAATGCGCCTGCTGCAATTGGTCCATATTCTCAAGCGATTGAAGCGGGAGATTTTATTTATTTATCAGGTGCAATACCAATTAACCCAAAAACAAATGAAATTGCAGAAGGTATAAAAAATCAGGCAGTGCAAGTCATGGATAATCTTCAAGCAATTCTTTCAGAAGCAAATACAGATTTTTCAAAAGTTGTTAAATTTACAATTTATTTAAGCTCAATGGAAGATTTTGCGGTCGTAAATGAAGTCTATGGTAGTTATTTAGAAAAGCCATATCCAGCTCGAGCAACAGTAGAAGTAAGTCGTTTGCCAAAAGATGTGTTGGTAGAGATAGATGCTGTTGTTTATAAAAAATAAAGAATAAAAAAGAACTTGCTAACTTCGCATTTAAGCGTAAATAGCAAGTTCTTTTTTTATTGCTGCTTTTATATTATCAAGGCATTCTTCAACAGTTTTACCATGAATTAATTTTCCATTAACATGCGCATATGGACTTGCTGCGCATAAACCACAGTAAGAAAGGCATTGATTGACTAAAACAGCAACTTCAGGAAACTCTGTCTCAATAATACCTTCTATATTAATTGAAGTGATGGCATTTGCGCTACAAACATCAACAATAACAATTCCCAAATGATCACATTCTTTCATTAAATTTTATTATCTAAAGTATATAGTAAAAAGTTAGTTTTGAAAACTTTTATTCTTAGTAAACATCATAAGCGTAATAATACCTCCGATAATTAAGAGACCGCTGGTTACAAAGAAAACACCAGAAAATCCAAAAGCACTTGCAACAAAACCACCTAAAGCAGGTCCAATAATATTACCTAAAAAACGTAAGCTTGTATTATATCCAAGGACTTCACCTTGCATTTCAAGTGGGGCACGTTCTCTAATATAAGCTACTCTTACGGGATCAATCCCACCTAATGTGAGTCCAATTAAAAATCTAAGAATAAGTAATTGTCCAAACCCTGTGACAAAAGCAAGTGGGAAGTATACAAGTCCAACAAGAAATAAAAGCGTGATAATAACTTTCACATACCCGATTTTATCTCCCAATTTCCCCCATCTTCTTGCCATTAATAAATTTCCAAGTCCTGCAATAGAAAAAGCCATCCCTGAATAAAGAGCAATTTGAACAGAGCCGCGAAGATCTTCTACATAAAGTGGCAAAATAGGTTGAATACTAAAATGAGCAATTTGTACAAGAGCTGACATTAACATGACAATCAAAAGCATTGGATCTCTTAAAATATACAATATAACGTCTTTTCTTGAATAAAATTTAGCATGATCAGGATTAGAAATAATTGCTTGCATATCCTTCACGCCAAAAAAAACAAGAAAAGCTGAAGTAAATAAAGTAATGGAGACAAGTTTAAATGTAAATGAATAACCAAACGAATCTGCAAGAACTCCACCAAGTAAAGGGCCTAAAAGTGTTCCAGCAACACTACCTGTTTGTAAGGTACCTAAAATACGTCCTGCAATTTCTTTAGGCGTTTGGACAGAAATCAAGGCTTGTGACATGGGGATAAAACCGGTAAAAATACCCATAAAAAATCTTAAGATAAATAATTCTAGGACAGAATTTGCAAAACCCATGAGTAAAACTGTAACTGCTAAACCTGATGCGGAAATAATTAAAATGTTCTTCCTACCATACTTATCTCCAAAACGTCCCCATATAGGAGAGAAAAAGAAAGCAGTAACAAATGTTATTCCAAAAATAAGGCCAGACCATTTTTGAATATAAGCATCTGACTCCACCCCAAAAGTTTGTATATAAAGTGAAATAAAAGGCATAATCATTGTCATGCTAGCAGCGACAAAAAAGTTTGCAAACCACATGATTGATACATTACGTTGAACAAGTTTTTTCTGATAAGAAATAAAAATACACCTTTCCGTTAACGACCTATATGCATTAATTATACGCACATTGTATTAAAAAACTAAAGATGTGCTCATCTGCTATAAAAATTAAAAAGAGTATAGTATAATTTAAAGACTTAAATAAAATAAATGAGGGAATAAATTGGAAAAAATAAATAAATCACAAAAATGGCCAATTATTCTATTTACGATTGGTGTTTTTATGGCTGGACTTGATAATGGCATTATTAGTACAGCTTTAACTATTATTTATGAATCATTTGGTGTATCTCCGTCTTGGGGAGCATGGAGTATCACTTTATATACTTTAGGTATAGCAATTAGTGTCCCTATTATAGGTAAATTATCAGATAATTATGGTCGGCGTCGTTTATTTATAATAGAAATTGCATTATTTGGATTAGGTTCACTGCTTGTAGCGCTTAGTCCCAATTTTGTTTTTCTGTTAATAGCAAGATTTATTCAAGCGATTGGTGGAGGTGGTATTTTTATTATTGGTAGCTCGCACATCTTAGCTACAATGCCTAAAAATAAACAAGGAAAAGCATTGGGCCTCTTAGGAGCAATGCATGGTTTATCAGCAGTAATTGGACCAAACTTAGGTGCTGTTATTTTAAAATTAACAGGTGCATGGCAGTGGATGTTTTTAATTAATATTCCAATTGCATTATTTTTAATTATTTTAGGTTATTTAAAAATGCCTGAAACAAAAGCTCAACAAAGAAAACGTTTGGATTTAAAAGGAACAGTGTTACTAACGCTTAGTATTTTAGCGCTGATGTT
>CALZEK010000081.1 GCA_945639745.1 uncultured Bacillaceae bacterium | reverse complement strand
AATTTTCGCGTCTCACTTTGAATTCTTTTTTGTTCTTCGAAACTGACTTTGCGTTTTGTTTCAGTTTTGACAGTTACTTCTGGTTTGTTTTCAAAAGCTTCGATTTCTAACATCTCAGTTTTTTTATCAACATAATAGTCATAATCACCTAAATAAACAATGGCTTCATCTTCGGTTAATTCAATGACTTTATCAGCTATTTTATTAATAAAGTAACGGTCATGTGATACAAATAAAATAGTACCAGGAAATTCAGCTAAAGCAGCTTCTAAAACTTCTTTACTATCTAAATCCAAATGGTTCGTTGGTTCATCTAAGATAAGAAGATTTGCTTTTAATAGCATTAATTTTGCGAGCGAAAGTCGTGCCTTCTCACCACCACTTAATGTTTGAACTGTTTTTAAGACATCATCTTGAGTAAATAAAAAATTACCAAGTGTGTTTCGAATCGTTCTTTCTTCATGGTGAGGGAATTCATCCCATAATTCTTCTAAAACAGTATTTTTAAGTGAAAGTAACGCTTGTTCTTGATCATAAAAGCCAATCTCAACATTTGTACCAATATTAATTTCAGGATTGGCTTGTGTGATTTCATTTAATAGTGTTGTTTTACCGATACCATTACGGCCAATTAAAGCAATTCTTTCACCACGATGGGCTGTAAAAGAAATGTTTTTAAACAGTGGTTCAACTTCGTTTGGATAGGTAAAACTAAAGTTTTTTAATTTTATAACATCATTACCGCTCGCTTTATTAATTTGGAAAGAAAAATTAGCACTTGCAGCATCTTCTAAAGGCTTATCAATTATTTGCATGTTTTCTAATGCTTTACGTCTACTTTGTGCGCGTTTTGTCGTTGAAGCCCGTGCAATGTTACGTTGGATAAAATCCTCAGCTTCCTTAATTTCATCTTGTTGTTTTTCATAACGTTTTATATCTTGTTCGTAATTCGCAGCTTTTTGCGTTAAATAATGACTATAAGACCCATGATATTTAGTTGTTGTTTGATGGGCTACTTCATAGACGGTATTAACGATTTTATCTAAGAAATATCTATCGTGTGAAACAATGACTATAGCACCTGGATAACCAATTAAATAAGACTCAAGCCATGTTAATGTATCAATATCTAAATGGTTTGTCGGTTCATCTAAAAAGAGTAGTTGTGGTTTAATCAGTAATAGCTCACCTAAAGCAAGACGAGTTTTTTGTCCACCGCTTAATGAACTGACTGGTAAATCATAATAATCTTCCGTGAAGCCCAAACCCGATAATACACCTTTGATATCACTCTCATAACGATATCCACCGTCTTCTTCGAATTTTTGTAAGCGAGCTCCGTATGAAGTAATTAAATCAGGGTTTTCAATATTATTATTTGCTTGTGATTCTATTTCTTTAGCAAGTTGATTAAGTGCTTTTTCTTCTGCAATAAAGTCTGAAAAAACGTTGAGCATAAATTCCCAAACGCTGGTTTCTTGATTGATTGCGATATGTTGTTCTAAATAACCTATATTTAAATTTTTTGTTTGAAAAATTTCGCCTGTATCATAGTTAAATTCATTTGTCATAATTTTAAGTAATGTTGATTTGCCTGCCCCATTGCGACCTACAATTGCAATGCGATCAGAGCTTTTAATCCCAAGATTGACATTCATTAAAATATTATCGCTACCAAATGATTTACTAATGTTTTTTAATTGCATTAAAATCATTTAATTCACCTCATTCTATCCTAGTGTAACGCATGGAGGATGACTTTAGCAATTAAGAAAATATTCATTTATACATTGTGTCTAACATCTGTTAAAATAAAGATAATGAAAATGAGGAGTGAGTAAAAATTGAGTAAGCAAAAAATACCTCAAGCAACAGCTAAACGATTACCTCTCTATTACCGATTTATAAATAATTTAAGTATACAAGGTAAAACGCGTGTATCATCAAAGGAATTAAGCGAAGCAGTTAAAGTTGATCCAGCAACGATTAGGAGAGACTTTTCATATTTTGGTGCGTTAGGTAAAAAAGGCTATGGATACAATGTTGAATATTTGCTTGAGTTTTTTAAAAATACATTAGACCATGATGAAGTAACTGAGGTTGTTTTAATCGGGGTTGGTAATTTAGGTACAGCTTTTTTAAATTATAATTTTATGCGAAATAACAGCACTAAAATAGTTAAAGCTTTTGACCGATCGAGAAAAAAAGCAGGCACTCAGATTGGTGGCGTGCCAATTTATCATATAGATGACTTAGAAACTGAATTAAATAATATTGATGTCGCTATTTTAACTGTACCACAAGCAGAAGCTCAAGAAATTACGAATCGATTAGTTAATAAAGGAGTTACTGGCATCTTAAACTTTACACCTGCGCGGTTAACACTCCCAAATCATGTCCGAATTCATCATATTGACTTATCAGTGGAACTTCAATCTTTAATTTATTTTATGAAACATTATCAAGATAAAAAATAAAGCTAGTAAGCACAATTTAAAAGTGCTTACTAGCTTATTTCTTTTCTTCCATTGATTTCTTTAATCTATGTCTTTGGATATGTCGAACGCCAGCTCCAAAGTCAATAATTGCGATAATGGCATAAATAATTGTTAAGGTGCTCCAACCTGAATCTTGGCCAGAGTATCCAGCAATTAAGGTAAATAAAATACCTAAGCCAAGATAAACAATTCCTAAAAACATTTGAATTAGCCTCCAATCAAATGAATTATTGAACTAAGCTCTTCTTGTATTCTTTCTAATTCTTCGACATCAATTAATAATTGAGCCATCACAGTAATTGAATTCATTCCCATATGAACAAGAATCGGTACAATAATTGTTTTTGTTTTAACATATAAATAAGAAAAAACGAGCCCCATACCTGTATAAATTAATAGATGAACTAAATCTAAATGAATGACACCAAAGGCTAAAGAAGATAATACAGCAGCCCAAACAAAGTTCATTCGTTTATATAAACTACCAAAAATAATTTTTCTAAAAATTAATTCTTCTAAAATCGGTGCAAAAATAGCAGGAATAACTAAAAATATCGGTGCATTATCGATGATTTTCATTATTTGAGCTGTGTTTTCTGAACCGGGTTCAATCTGAAAGATATACATTTCAATTGATGATGTAATAAACTGAGCAATATAAGCTAAAAAGATCCCAATAATGGTCCAAGAAATAATTTGCCCAAAATGAATGTGACTGCGTGTTAATTCATTTGAAATGTCAGTCCTTAAAAGATACAAAGAAATAATGGTCGCAAGTAAAAATGCGAATAATTGACTATAAACAAGTGCATCTAATGGATTTAAATTTAAGATAAAAGTTAAACTTGGAATAATAATAAATCCTGAAAGATGCATTAAAACATAGGTTAACATGGTTAACCAATATCTTTTTGAAATCATGAAAAAACCTCACTTTAAGTATGTCATACCTTAATTATTGTAGCATAGACAGTGTTTTAATTGATAGTATAAGTAATTCTCTAGTGATAAATGTAAAACACTTGCATTTTTAAGTAATATTATTTAATATATAAAGTGGACTTAGCACTCAGGAGTGGCGAGTGCTAATAAAACATAAGAAGAACTAGGAGGTTGTCTAACATGATAAAACCATTAGGTGATCGTGTAGTCATCGAACTTGTTAAACAAGAAGAAAAAACTGCAAGCGGTATCGTATTACCAGATTCAGCACAAGAAAAACCACAAGAAGGTCTTGTGATTGCAGTAGGTTCAGGCATTATTGATGATGGAGATAGAATCCCTCTTGAAGTTAAAGAAGGCGATAAAGTTATTTACTCAAAATATGCTGGAACAGAAGTTAAATATGAAGGAAAAGAATATTTAATTATTCGCGAAGATGACATTTTAGCAGTAATTGGATAATGAAGATAAATGTTTTTTATAATAAATAAGGAGGTACAATTTAATTATGGCAAAAGATATTAAATTTAGTGAAGACGCACGTCATGCACTACTACGTGGTGTAGATACATTAGCAGATGCTGTAAAAGTAACATTAGGACCAAAAGGACGTAACGTTGTTCTTGATAAACAATTTGGTTCACCATTAATTACAAATGATGGTGTAACAATTGCAAAAGAAATTGAATTGGAAGATGCATTTGAAAATATGGGTGCACAACTTGTTTCAGAAGTTGCTTCAAAAACAAATGACGTTGCAGGTGACGGAACAACAACTGCAACAGTTTTAGCACAAGCAATGATTCGTGAAGGTCTTAAAAACGTAACAGCTGGTGCTAACCCAGTTGGCATTCGTCGTGGAATTGAAGAAGCAGTTAAAGTAGCAGTAGAAGGTCTACAAGGTATTTCACAAGAAGTAGGCGATAAAGAATCAATCGCTCAAGTTGCTTCAATTTCATCAGGTGATAAAGAAGTAGGTCAATTAATCGCAGAAGCAATGGAGCGCGTTGGTAACGACGGTGTAATTACAGTTGAAGAATCAAGTGGTTTCTCAACAGAATTAGACGTTGTTGAAGGTATGCAGTTTGATCGTGGATTCGCATCACCATACATGGTAACTGATAATGATAAAATGGAAGCAGTATTTGAAAATCCATATATCTTAATTACTGATCAAAAGATAACAAATATTCAAGAAGTATTACCTGTTCTTGAATCAGTTGTTCAAGAAAATAAACCAATCTTAATTATTGCTGAAGACGTCGAAGGTGAAGCACTAGCAACACTTGTAGTTAACAAGCTACGTGGAACGTTTAACGCAGTTGCTGTTAAAGCACCAGGATTTGGTGACCGTCGTAAAGCAATGTTAGAAGATATTGCAACACTAACAGGTGGAGAAGTTATTACAGAAGAATTAGGACTTGATCTGAAAGCTACTGAATTATCTCAACTTGGACGCGCAGCAAAAGTTGTTGTTTCTAAAGAAAATACAACAATTGTTGAAGGAGCAGGCGAGCCTGATGCGATTTCAGGACGCGTAAACCAAATTCGTGCAGAGCTTGAAGAAACAACATCAGAATTTGATAAAGAAAAATTACAAGAGCGTCTTGCTAAATTAGCAGGCGGTGTAGCTGTCGTAAAAGTAGGTGCAGCAACAGAAACTGAAATTAAAGAGCGTAAATTACGTCTAGAAGACGCACTGAACTCAACACGTGCAGCAGTTGAAGAGGGTATTGTATCAGGTGGTGGAACAGCACTTATGAACATTTACAAACAAGTAGCTGAATTATCATTTGAAGACGATGACGAAACAACAGGTGCAAATATCGTCCTACGTGCATTAGAAGAACCAGTTCGTCAAATTGCAGAAAACGCTGGCCTTGAAGGTTCAATCGTTGTCGAGCGTCTCAAAGGTGAAGCAATTGGTACTGGATTTGACGCAGCGAAAAGCGAATGGGTAAACATGGTAGAAGCAGGGATTGTTGACCCAACTAAAGTTACGCGTTCAGCATTACAACACGCAGCATCAGTTGCAGCAATGTTCTTAACAACTGAAGCGGTTGTAGCTAACAAACCAGAAGAAGGCGGAGCTGGAGGCGGCATGCCAGACATGAGTGGCATGGGCGGCGGTCTGCCGGGCATGATGTAAATTAAAAGGTAATTTCAACCGTATAGAGACGAAAAGGATTGGAACTTTTTTGAATGAGATAAAGGAAACACGAAGAACGAAAGTGATTCGATGTTGACTTATCGCAAGTAAAAAAAGTGAAGTCCTCGAGTCTCTGGTTGAAATTGCTAGATTGAAATATAATTTTAAAAGCTTTCATGAGATTATTAAATCTCATGAAAGCTTTTTTATTTTATTATTCTACCTTTTTGTTGACTTACTTCAGGGATTTGAAGTAATCATTTTAACAAATACAAGGTATTTTAATAAATTCTTGATGTTTTTTTAATACTATCCTGTTGAAGTGTGAACTTAGAACCAGATTATACATAACCAGATTTAAAAGGTACTTTAAATTTGATATAATAAAAGAGCAACTTACTTAATGAATGAAAATCTAAATGGCAAGATAACACCTTTTTTATAATTAGTAGAATTTTACACAGATAAGGTACCTAAATTAATGAAAGGAAAGTGAAATAGATATGAAAATACGTCCAAAACGTTTACAAAAAGGTGACACGATAGGTATAGTATCACCTTCAAGCCCACCAGGAAGAGAAGAGTTAGAAAAGTCATTAGATTTTCTTGATGAACTAGGGCTCAAGTGGAAGTTTGGTAAGCATGCGAAAAATATTCATGGTTATTTGGCTGGTACCGATAAAGAACGTCTTGAAGATATTGAGATGATGTTCGAAGATCCTGAAGTGAAAGGAATTATATGTTCAAGTGGTGGATATGGAGCAGGTCGAATTGTGAGTCAAATTGATTTAAATATTGTTAAAGAAAACCCAAAAATATTTTGGGGGTTTAGCGACATTACGTTTCTCCACACTGCAATAGGGATGTCAGCGAACCTTGTCACTTTTCACGGTCCGATGCTTGGACCCAATATCGGAAAAGATACATTTGAAGCATTATCGAAAAAAATGTTCCAACAATTATTTG
>CALZEK010000080.1 GCA_945639745.1 uncultured Bacillaceae bacterium | reverse complement strand
TAATCTTAACATAAAGCTCATTAATTCACCTTATCTGCTTAATGAATGGTTAATATTTCAATTAACACATATTTTCTTAATAAGTTAAGATTCATTTATTGGATTTTTGACAAAAGCCCTATATACTATAGTACGTATTGTATATTATATTTATGGAAAGGGATAATTATGAATAAAACAAAAAAGAAATCGTTTGGTCAACTATATTCTTATTTATTTGATGCAAGTAGAACAATTAATCAACTACGAAAAGCTAAAAAAAATAAATTGATTTCAATGCAATTTATCGAAAGAATTATGCTGGCTGTCACTGAAGTCAATGGTTGTGAAATTTGTTCTTATGGTCACACTAAAATTGCTTTAGAACAAGGAATGAGTGAAGAAGAAATTCAACTATTACTTTCTGGAGAGACTAGTAGCGTTCCTAAAGATCAACTACATGCTATTATGTTCGCTCAACATTACGCTGATACTGAAGGCAAGCCAAGTGAAGCTGCATGGGAAAAATTAGTTCATGAATATGGATTAGAACGTTCGTATGGTATTTTAGGAGCTACGCGAATGATTATGTTTGGAAATACTTATTTAGTCCCTGTTGGTAATATAAAGGATCGTTTAACCGGTAAAGAGAATGTTGATTCTTCTTTAATTAACGATTTAATCAAAGCCATAAGTATCATCGTTTTATTACCAACTGCTGTTATTCATACGCTTATTACAAAAGAACCACTCATTTCATTTAATCACCTGGCTCAAATCCAATAAAAAATACCGTCACTTATAAGTGACGGTATTTTAATAAGCGCTGTATGCTGCATTTGTACCAGCAAGTCTTCCTGTAACAAATGCTGAAGTAATATTATAGCCTCCTGTATAACCATGAATATCTAAAATCTCACCGCAAAAGTAAAGCCGTTCTGTTAATTTTGAACCCATTGTTTTTGGAATAATTTCTTTTGTTGATACGCCACCACCAGTTACAAATGCCTTTTCAATAGACAGTGAACCATTGACGTTAAATATAAAATGTTTAATATCTTCTAATATATTTTGTAAAGTTTCTTTTCTTAAGTTCCCACACTTTAAATCATCAGAAACATCATTTCTTTCTAGTATATACATTAAATAACGTTCTGGCACGATACCTTTAAATGTATTTTTAACTAATCTTTTCGGATTTTCTTCTATTAATTGAGTCATTTCATTTAATAAATCTCTCTCATTTATGTCAGGACGTGCATCGATATGCATTTTTACTTCTTTTTTACCTTTCATAATTTCTTTAACTACGTATTGTGAACAACGTAAGACAGCAGGTCCAGAAATCCCAAAGTGAGTAAATATCATATCCATTTGATGTGTCACAATTGGTTTATTATTTTCATTTAAAACAGATAAAGCAACATCACGCAAAGAGAGGCCTTGAAGTGTTTTATTTTCAATAAATTTTACTTTAGAGGTTAAAGCTACCTCTGTCGGATATAACTCTGTGATTGTATGTCCCGCTTCTTTAGCCCATTTATATCCATCGCCTGTCGAGCCTGTGTGTGGCACTGATTTACCACCTACTGCGATGACTAAAGAACGTGTCTCAATTTTTTCTTCACTCTTTAAATTAATTGTATGAAAGCTATCACCATAAGATATATCTTGTACTGGCGTGTTAATCCGGATTGCGACATTTAATTTTTCTAATTTATTAATTAACGTATCCACAACTGACTTAGCCGAATTAGATACCGGAAACATTCTTCCGTGATCTTCTTCTTTTAAAGCGACACCTAGATTTTCAAAGAATTCAATAATATCATAATTATCAAAGACAGAAAGCGGGCCATATAAAAACTTACCATTTCCTGGTATATGTTTGATTAATTCATCTTGCGGAAGTCGATTTGTTACATTACAACGACCGCCTCCTGATATAGCTAATTTATTGCCCAACTTATTCCCTTTTTCAAGAAGCAAAGTGCGCGAGCCCATTTCAGCAGCTGAAATAGCTGCCATTAAACCTGATGGACCTCCACCTATGACAACAACATCGTATTTCATTTATAAACCCTCTCTTTATTAAGCTGTCTCATTTATTACACTTCTACATTCGCTTTTTCTAAAAAATATGTGCGTAATTCTTGCCAATTATCCATGCGTAAATCATATGGCTCATTTACATTGTGAGGTGAAGTAAACATAATCCCTCTATCTCCAAACGTATTTAATTGATAAATATGATCATCAATTAAATAATCTGCTTTAATCGTGCTTTTATCTCCACAAAAAACAAAAAAGTTTGGATTTAAAAAAGGAAAATGTTCTCTTAACCAATCGTACTTAGCTGTAAAAGAATTAGGCGATAACATTGCTGCTGTAGCAACGATAATTTGATAGTGATGTGATAACTCTTCTAATACTTCTTGAGAATCCTTAATCACTGGTAAATTTCTAAAGAATGAATCTGTATTAACAATCTCAAAAATATCATCAGTTAACTCAGGATATAAGGTGTGTAAAGGTGTGCCCAACACGTCGGATTTAGTAATATTTAATTCATATTTTTTATTTACACGTCTAATTAATTCCGTACTGAAATCTGCTAATACTTCATCCATATCAACGGCTATTCGTTTCAAAGTCATCTTCTCCTTTTCCCGATTATATTAATTCTATTTAATTAAGTTATTCTAAATGGCATGAATCAATTAATATCATTTTTATTCATTAAGTAAGCTTTTCCCTTTAAACAAGTTTACCGATTTCTTAAAAAAATGCAAAGTTTCCAGATAAATTAAATAAACTTATACTTTTATTTTAACAATATTTAAAACTATTAGTTGTTTTTAGACATATTCATTTTACATACACCACGCTTACAGTGTATATTACAAGTAGACATATTTTATAAATTAGCTGTAAAAAGTTATAAGGGGCGGTTATAGTGGAAAGAGTTGTTGGAACAGTTGCAAGAGGACTACGTGCACCGATCATTAATGAAGGCGATAATATTGTTGATTTCGTTGTTGATAGTGTCATGAAAGCACAAGAAGTTGAAGGTTTTGAAATTAATGATCGAGATATCATCTCTATTACTGAATCAATTATAGCACGTGGACAAGGAAACTATGCAACAGTTGACGACATCGCTGAAGATGTCAATTCAAAATTTGGAAATGACGATGTAGTCGGTGTTATATTTCCTATCTTAAGCCGAAATCGTTTTTCTAACTGTTTACATGGTATTGCTAAGGGTGTTAAAAAAATCGTTTTAATGCTTAGTTATCCTTCAGATGAGGTTGGTAATCACCTCGTTGAACTCGAGGCACTTGATGAAAAAGGTATTAATCCTTTAACTGACGTATTAACTGAAAAAGAATTTCGTCAGCATTTTGGCTATAATAAACATGCTTTTACAGGTGTGGATTATATCGATCACTATAAAGAAGTTGTTGCTAAACACGGTATTGAATGTGAAGTGATTTTTTCAAATAACCCAAGAAGTATTTTAGATTATACGAAAAACATTTTAAATTGCGATATTCACACACGTGAAAGAACGAAAAATGTTTTAAAATTACACGGTGGTGAAAAAATCTATAGTCTTGCTGATATATTAGCAAAACCAATTGGAAACAGTGGATACAATGCTGATTATGGTTTACTAGGCTCAAACAAATCAACAGACACTGAAGTCAAGTTATTTCCACGTGATTCACAACCTATCGTCGATGCGATTCAAGTAAAAATGAAAGAATTAACTGGTAAAACAGTTGAAGTAATGGTTTATGGTGATGGTGCATTTAAAGATCCGGTTGGTAAAATTTGGGAGCTTGCTGATCCTGTAGTTTCTCCAGCTTATACTAAGGGACTTGCAGGCCAACCTAATGAAATTAAACTAAAGTATTTAGCTGACAATAATTTTTCCCATTTACGTGGTGATGAATTAAAAGCTGCTATTGCTGACTTCATGAAAGAACGAAAAGACGTTGAAGAAAGTGATTCGGTTGAAGCACAGGGAACAACTCCTAGAAAATTAACCGATTTAATTGGATCTTTATCAGACTTAACTTCTGGTAGTGGTGATAAAGGTACACCGATTGTTTATATTCAAGGATATTTTGATAGCTTTATCTCATAAAAAAACATTGCTCACTTAAAGTGAGCAATGTTTTTTAATCCAATAAATCAGGTTGTTCTTTAACAATCATTTCCCAAAGAGGTTGAAATTGTTCTTTTCCTGCTTGAGATGAACCTTCATCTTTATATGTGTTTGCTGCAACTTCTGCACTAATTTCAGCTGGTTCGCCTAACATATGTGCGTATACATGTTCTCTGCAACTACGCTCTAATAAAATAAACCACCATGCTGCTTCAGCAACACTTCCTCCTACTGTTAATAAACCATGATTTCTTAAAATTGATGCTTTTTTGTCTTCCAAAGCTTCAGCAATGCGCTTTCCTTCTTCTTCATCGTAAACAACGCCTGTATAATCATCAAATAATGTTAAGTCATTGTAAAAAGCACACGAATCTTGTGATAATGGTTTTATTGTCTTTCCTGTTGTTGACCATATCTGTCCATAAGTCGTATGAGCATGAGCTGCTGCAATAGCGTCCGGTCTTGCTTTATGTACTGCTGAGTGAATCACTAATGCCGCTTTATTTACAACACTACTTCCCTCGACAACTTCTCCTGCTTCGTTGACACGAACAAGGTCTGAAGTTTTGATTTGACTAAAATGTTTCATATACGGGTTTACCCAATAACTATCAGTAAATTCTGGATCTCTAACCGTAATGTGCCCTGTTACTCCATTATCAAATCCAAATTTTGAAAACAATCTAAATGCTGCTGCTAATTGATTCTTTCTAAATCTTCTTTCTTCTTCAATTGATTTATCATGATTCATTTTCAGCTCTCCTTTATAAAAATAATGATATATTCTAAAATTCATAAGCTTCTTTTTTAAACAACAAACTAACACTTACAAATGCAAGTAATGATAATCCCACTGGTATAGTAACTGCATGAACACCTAATAATGGTTCGTTTACTTCATTAAATAAATAAATGATTATATACGAACTAATACCTACAATCATTGACGCAATCGCACCCTTAGCATTAGCATATTTCCAATAAAGCCCTAAAATAAGTGGCCAAACAAATGCTGCTTCAAGACCACCAAAAGCGAATAAATTTAAATAAATGAGTAATTCAGGTGGATTTAAAGCCATTAAAAATGCAACAATTCCTATCAGCGCGGTTACGATAAAGCTGACTTTTTTAACATGCCCGATTGCAGCAGTTGGTTTAACATAATTAATATATAAATCTTTTACGACTGATGAACTAACAAGTAATAATAGCGAATCAAGTGTAGACATCATAGCAGCAAGTGGTGCGGCGAGCACAATCCCTGCAAGCCAGCCTGGTAAAACATCAAGTGCAATTAAGGGGATAACTTGATCGGCAATTTCAATCCCGGGCATAATTGGTCTTGCAAAAACACCGATTAAATGCATATTTAACATAATAAATCCAACAACGATTGTGCCAATAATTAAAGCGCGATGCATTGAACGTGCGTCTCGGTAAGACATTGCTCTAACAGCTACTTGTGGTAACGCGACTACCCCTACTCCTACCAATATCCAAAAAGATGATACATAAGCAGGTGTTAATTGCCCATCTTGACCATAAGGGGAAACAAGGTTAGGATTTTCAGCAACTAAATCTGCAAAGATGTTATTTAAACCACCACCTGCAACAATAACAGCAATAAGTAATATTAAAGTCCCAAAAAACATTACAATTCCTTGTAATGTATCCGTTAAGGCAACGGCTCTAAATCCACCTATTACTACATAAATAATTACAGTTATTGTAAAAATAAACAAGGCGCTACTATAAGATAAGCCTGTTAATAATTGAATTAAATACGCTCCACCAACCCACTGGGCTGCCATAGCTGAAAATAAAAATATAATAATACTAAATGCTGATAATATAACAACAGTATGACTCTTATAACGCTCTTTTAAGAAATCAATCAAAGTAATTGCTTTAAAACGTCGAGTAACTATTGCAAATTTCTTCCCCAAAATTAAAAGAGTAAAGTAACCTGTCGCAACTTGAGTCATCGCTAAAAGTACCCATCCGAGTCCAATTGAATATGCTGCTCCTGGTCCACCTAAAAAGCTTGATGCACTTCCATAAGTTGCAACCATTGTCATTGCTAAGACTAATCCACCTAATTCTCTACCACCTAAAAAATAATCTCCTAAAAACGATTTGGCATTAGATAATTTACGATTAGACCAAAAACCAATTGCAAACACTAGGATTGTAAAAATAATTAAGGGAATAATAACACTCCAATTTATATTCAATTTTCTTCATCCTTATCTTCAAAAGGTACTTCTGTTAAAGCAAATTTAACAACAAACGATACGAGTATTACCATGATAATAAAACCAACAATACTACTCATAAAGAACCAAGCTGGAAATCCAAGTATATAAGTGTACTCTTTAGGATCGCCTGAACCTAGACCATAAGCAAAACCATACCACCACAAGATATTGAACAATGCTAAGGCACAACCAATCAGTGCTTCCCTATGGGCAATTTTGAAGCGATATAAATCTTTA